>DAHXLZ010000105.1 GCA_027365715.1 Methanomassiliicoccales archaeon
TCGATAAACCATCACCGTATGTCAGAAGAAATTCACCATCATCTTCCAGAAATCTTCTGACTCTCCTCAATCTGCCGCCAGTCATTGTATTCATGCCTGTATCGACAATTTTTACATTCCAGTCTTCATGATGTGGTGTGAGTATCTCGATGTTGCCAGTTTTAAAATTTATATCAATATCGCTATGGTTTACGACATATTTTGAGAAATACTCTTTCATGATATTCTGTTTGTAACCAGCGCAAATCAAGAAGTCATTGAATCCTTGCGCAGAATATATTTTCATGATGTGCCAAATGATCGGTTCGTTCCCAATTTCAACCATTGGCTTTGGTCTGACAGCAGTTTCCTCGCTCAGCCTTGTACCAAGTCCTCCTGCCAAAATGACAACCTTGTGCACATTGGCCCCCATCTAATCACCCTGTATATACTCAATGGTTGGAATGAGAGTCGGGTATCTAACACTTTCTCCAAATACAGTATCTCCGCGTGGGATCGTAACGTTCGTACGATGATCGTGTGTAAATATGCTGTTTTATGCCGTTTTCACCGCTTTGGACTCAACGCATCGATCCTGTTATAACGTTCATTGCACGATCATCCTCTTGTGCTGAACAGGGAAAGGGTATTCAGGACACTCACCACACTCGATATATTCATGGACAGGGCACTGAAGCTCAGGCCGAAGAGTCCTGAACTCTCAGGTTTTCACTACAACCGCGATTTGCTGAAGGCGGCCATGGCCAACACGTATCTGGAAACTGTCGGCAGCAGGGCCGACAGCATACAGAAGGCTGTGAAGTCCGTTCCCATGTCTGCCATATACTGGGAATACCTCAAGACAGTAAAGGTGCTGAGGAAGAGGACATCGTTTGCAGAGCACGACGCCGTGCTCGCATTCGACACGACGGATGAAGACTTCTACGGCAGTCCCGAGAGCATGTGGATTCACAACTGGACGGGTGAGGATGCGGTGACTGGCAAGTTCCGCTTCCTCACATGCTCACTCGTCAGCCACGATGTGCCTGAGAAGGTGCCGCTGCTCTCGATACCGGTGCAGATAGGGCACAGCAATGCGAGGGATGTCACGTTCATCATTGCGATGGTAAGACCGCTTTTCAAATCAATCAGCCTCTGTCTCTTCGACAGAGGCTACCATTCCAACGAGATGTTCCTCACGCTGTCCAATGCGCACATACCATACCTGATCTTCCTTCGCAAGGACAGGTATGTGAAGAGGATGCTCGAACCGATGAATGGCGGCGACATGAGAACCGTCGATCATGACTTCAAACTCAACAAGGACAAGACGATCATCAGGGGTGAGACGACAGTGGCACTCCTCAGGCAGATATTCCATAAAGGAGATTACAACGACTGGTGCTTCGCCACAGACAGGCGCGAAATAGACCTGGAAAGCATAGTACGCACGTATACTCAGCGCTGGAACATCGAGACCGGATTCAGAATCCAGGATGAAGCGACCATCAAATCGAAGTCGAAGGATGTCAGGATACGCTTCTTCCTGTTCACATACGAACAGGTTCTCCAGCTCCTCTGGGCAGTACTGTTCAAGGAGGAGGTGAGTTTCAAGGAGTTTCTCATTCAGTTGAGTGACACGTGCAGCGAGAGGCTCAGCCGTGCGGAGATGAAGGCGATTCACTCCGGTTCACACCAGTAACCGGGTGGCGCCCGGAACGGCAGCAGTGAACCGCAGGACTCTGCAGCATTATCTGTCTTGAAGTAGACAGGACATCGGAAGGGGATTGCAGGGGCAGTGCGTCCGCCCTGCATCTGCCTGCCTCATCAGCATAGGCTCAACCCTCACGTTCTAGCCCGGTGAGCGGAGATACTGAAATACCAGTATCTCCGAAATTAAATTTCTGTAGATGATTTGCCTTATACCTCTCATGCACTGAGGTGCAGTTCAGTTGTCACTCGTTTCAAAACCCATGTGCCTCGGCGTTTTCGTCCTGTGAGCGCCATGTGCTCAGGACGTGTACTTCAATGCCCTCTCCTCTGCCCGATTCAGTCTCTCGCTGCATGTATCGCTGAGTTCTATCAGGAATCCCTTGAACGTCACCTCCCTGAAGAGTAAGGACCAGACGATCTGCGGAAATTGCTCGCATACGAGCAGATGCCGCGGCTCGCGTGGTCTGTTTTCTACAAAGCTTAGGAGATACTGCGCCAAACGCGAAGAAGTAAATAACCACCACCAGATATGATGCCCTAAAGGTGCCATCATATGGAATATAGTTCAAAGTCTTTGGGCATACCTGATGTATTACTCATAAGACCAGTTGGGTTTATTGACCAAAGAGGATTGTTCCTGAAACTGTACCAAACGTCATCATTCAGAAGCCCGTTACCGACAGATGTTAAGGAGGTGTATTATTCCACTTCAAACAAGGGAGTAATCAGAGGGCTGCACTTTCAAGATCCACCATTTGAACAAGGTAAGTTGGTAACGGTAGTAAAGGGCTCAATTTTCGATGTGGCCGTAGATTTGAGGGGGGGCTCTATCTCCTTCGGCATGCATATGTCCTATGTTTTGACCGATAGGAGTTGTGAAATTCTATGGATTCCTGCTGGCTTCGCCCATGGGTTCCAAGCTTTGGAGGACAACACAATAGTTCTGAATATGATGACTGAGGAGTATAATCCATCTCATGAGGGTGGCGTTAGGTACTCTGACGATTCGCTTAGAATCAAGTGGCCGCTGGAAAACCTGATTGTTTCAGAAAAAGATTTGAATCTACCGTTGCTGAAGGATGTTAGATCGAAGGTAAAAGCTATGCAATCGGATTCGCCTTAATTTCAGCTGCCCATATCTGATTTTCTGATTCAAGTATGCCAAACCTGCAAGATCGCGCATGTATTTGATATCATTCACACATAGTGTCATGTAACTGAATTGAGCGATAGTGTCATATGATCGAAATGCATTACAGTGCCATGCGATACACCCCCTCCATTATACTCACATCTGAAAAACGGACCGACCTTACGAAGCAGTCAAAGGGCAGAGCCACATAGCACAGGACTGTGCTGATAGCCGCTTAAGGAAAGGAAAACGGGGAGAAAGCTGCGTCGCTGAACACAACGGCGAACGCGGTCGGCCGGTGGAGGAGTCGTTTATCACTGTACAGGCTTGCAAGCGTAATGCAGGATGTTCCCCACTCAGGCCGTAGACCCTCTATCTCGCCGGAGCCGATAAAAGGCACAGTGGTGACAATACTCCATGAGAAACCATCTAGGGAGACGCGCTGGTCAACGCGTTCCATCGCTCGCTATCTCGGCGTTTACATCATGAGAAGATTGGGCAGCGGGGGCGTCCGCGCTTCCGTCTTCACTTCACACCTTCCGGCTCCTCGTGGGTGAATATGGTCGAGAGCTGGTTCTCACTGGTGGAGACGAGAACGCTGCGGCGCGGCAGTTTCGGGAGTGTGAAGCAGCTGAGACGACCATAGAATCATTCGTCGAGTCAAGCAATGGTAAAGCAGAACCATGGGCATGGACAAAGGATGCTCAGAATATCATTGAAAAGGTCGCTCAGATCACACGCCGATAGGCTGTGAATGATCAATACCGCATCTGAATGTTACGTGGTTCCAACGAACAAGGAAAGCTCGATTCTTCAAGAATTTGCTTGAAGCTGAGTGTATATTCGAGAAATATGGTTACGGATTTCAAGGGAGGACATCATGGCTTGACTCTATGAAACCACAATTGAAGTTGTGCACAATCACACTCAGTTGATTTTGATTTTCTTCAAAATCATAGCTGCTACATGCTCACCTATCGCGAGTGAAGCTGTGAAACCAGGTGATTCAATGCCGACAAGATGGATGGCAGGATGTTTGTTTCTGTCCCATTCAACTATGAAATCTCCGAAACCTCTGTTTGAAGCAGGTCCAACCGTTTTTGCCCTCACTCCAAACCATCCTTCTCTCATGTCTTCCAATTGCACGTCTGGCAGGAAACGCTTCACAGCCCTGTGAAAGTCATTCAACTCCGTGCGCTTCCAAGTCAGTGGATTCATTTTATCCGCATAAACCGCTGTCGGACCTACCTGAAGTTCCCCGTTTATTGTTTTTGTGAGATGTATTCCAAGGCCGGGATAATCTGTTTCAACCACTACTGGGTATACCGTACCGTTGATAAGTTTCGCCTTTTCACCAACAACATATGCGTACTCTCCGACACAAGGATAAATAGAATAATGGCTCCCCAGCATTCCAGCCACAACCCCTGCGTTTAACCCCGCACTGTTAACAACAACTCTTGCACTGACGGTTTCGCCTGTTGATAATGTCAACGATATGGAGTCGTCATTCGCTCTCATGTTCAGGACTTCATTCGAAGGCGTGATTATGGTGCCGGCTTGATTCGCCCTTGCTGTTAGTCTCGCAATATACTCCATTATGTCAATAACACCGCCTTCTGGTGAATAAAGGCCCGAATGAACCTCATCCAGATAAGGCTCCACAGTGCTTATTTCGTCATTCATTAGGAGTCTCAGGCCCGAAACACCGTTAGCCTCTCCTGCCTTCTTCATTTCCTTGAGTTTTTTGGATTCGCTTTCCGTTCTTGCGACAACCAGGGTTCCCACTTTCTTGATTGTAAATTTCCAGGCATCCGCCTTTTCATACATCAACTTGATGCCCCTTTTGTTCATCGCTGCCTTCAGTGTGCCAGGTGATGGATTAAAGCCGGAATGTAGAACACCACTATTGTGTGTGGACGCCTCCTCGCACAACCTTTCATGTTTTTCGACGACTGCGGTCGAAAGGCCAGAGGCTGAACAATGATAACCAACAGAGATACCGACAACACCGCCGCCAATCACAACAACGTCAAAATCAGGATCGGGAATCTTACCACCGCTTATGTGCCATCAATTGCGATTACAATCAGCAAAGGCAATTGTAATATTTGAGCAATAGGCTTATTGAGGGCCGTGAGGCGGATTTATTCCATGGTTCCATTTTGAACACATCACCCGTCAGTATGGCGCTTTCCTATATGTCTCTCGAAAAAATTACCCTTTGTGGACGATGCTTACACAAAGCCAGTGTTTCGCACGCTAATTTCTTTGACCACAAGCAGCGAGTTAGAAAACTGGAATACATGTGATGCCGCATCACGCACCTGCTTAAGGCCCACCGAAGAGTAACTCAAAGAGCATGTTGCTAAAACTATGCTTGCTGGCATTCTCTCTGCCCGCGAAACGCTCCTGAGCCTTCGGCTGTTTGAATACGGGACGCAGCTCCATCCTGTGGCTCTTCCTGATTCTGTTTTCACCGGCCTTAAGCAGGCGTGTAATATGGCACTACATGTATCACTGCATCAATATATAGGGCAGAACGCCGAAGGTCTGAAGCCATCATAACCTCCCAGGGATTCAAAACCCGAGGTTATGCGGGTTAATTCTGTTGCCATTCGGATGGTTGCATAAACTGTGTCAAATTGGGCACCAATGAAGTCCATTGTTGTTTGCATGTTGACCGGTTCATCGAGATGCAGGAAAATAAGTAGGCGGATGGTTTCGGCTGGATTGCAATACTCACTGACAAATGGGGAGCGGAACAAAGAACAAACATCACGTCGAAGAGTCCTTTCACTTCAGGCCCTGGCTCTGAC
>DAHXLZ010000150.1 GCA_027365715.1 Methanomassiliicoccales archaeon
GAGAACGAGATGCGCCGCAGGGTCATCATACTCGAATATATGCGCAAGAAGAACTTCAACAACTATCAGAAGGTCGCGGGACTCATATCCGCCTATTACCGCGATCCGGAGAAGAGCACAGCTGCGGTAGAGGTGGAGCTGGGCGTGGCAGAAACAAGCGCTGCGCCGCAACAGGCATTGCAACAGAAGTCATAGAGTTCGCCATGATTGCATGCTGGCAATTGGCATTACCGCTGTGTCTCGATCAATACGTGTTTGGAAACAGGGTCTTGCCTGCACGTTTGGCTGACAAAAATAAGCAGAAGGCGCAACTGATCCGGGCGAACATGTAATTTATCGGAGTCGGTAGACGCCGTCAGCATGCCACGGTGTTCTTCAGTATTCGGAGCTAATTGCCCTTAAGTGAGTGGCAACAACGTCCGGCAATCAAATTTTTTAACAGCCGATGTTCTTGCAACATAAGTGGCGAAGGGGAAAAGACACAGTTTTGCTAAAATAGTGGTTGCACATAGCATTGGCGTGAAGTGAAATGCTTACTGTCGGCCTCTATTATGATGTTGTTCCGGGAAAGGAAAGTGATTTTGAAAGTTACTTCAACTTGGTCGTTGCGGAAGTTAAGAAAAAGAACGGTTTCGTTTCCGCACTTCTCTATAAACGCGTGGACAAGCCCAGCAGCTATCTCATTTATTCAGAGTGGAGAGACAGGGAATCATTCGAAGAGTTCATCAAATCAAGAGATTTCAGCAGCGCAAAGGAAGGAGGATCGGATATGCTGACGGGAAGGCCATCCCATAAGATTTACAACGTGTAATGGGCAATCACGACGCATCATGCTCGGAATAAAGGAATTGATGCGTTCTGCCAAATGAATACCTGCGACAGTGAATCACCCATGCCTGTTGTCATGGGCAATAGATTTTTTCATACGACATGACTCAACTGTAGGAACCCTCCAACCTGGAGAAACTGCGATGGATTGACTGGAAGGGGGTGCGGCAAAAAATGTCGCGTGCTGCCCTGTACGCTGGAACTCATGCCTACATTAAACATCTGCGAGAAAGGGCAAAAGATATAGACCACACTTTGGAAGGTGAATGGCTCAATACCAGTAAATTGCTGTAAACGGAAGGGTTTGACCAAATGAGGTCCCATATATCGGATTCGTTAACCATGGCTGAGTTCCTGCGGGTAAAAAGTAGCCAAATAATTCAAGAAAGTCTGTGGATATTGAGGGAGCTTGCAGATCACCATTTGCGCTCCCGACTTTTGGATTGAATGGTCCTCCACTAGTGGCCGGCACTGGTGCACTATTACCAGTGGAAGGAGCGCCAAATGTGACTCTTGAAGGCACGATAACACCACCTACCGCCGCAGGGAGGAGGATGAAGCTTGACCGCCATGAACCGGTGGGGCCATTGTTACTCCAAGATAGACTTGGATATCCTGCAGGCGGGGCAATTGTGTTATAAGCGGGATTAGAGGTTGTGCTTGTTGAGGAAATATTCCATAAAACGTTGCCTGTTGTGGAATTATAGACGATGAAAGACATGATCTCGTTGAAGCCTGTTGCCGCACCAAAGAAGAGGTAAATGTTGCTGAGATCATCGAGATACAGATCGGATGTTAAGTTATGGTTTTGAAGGTTAATATTGAAATAGATGCCCGGACCTTTACTTGGCAATTCTGCAGTGTTAACCGATGAGCCAGGGTAATATGTTTGCGAGCCGGCCGGATTCCATTTGAAATTTGAGAAACTCATGCTTGTGGGTCCGAGGTACTTGGATGGAAAATACTGATTGGGGTTCAGGAAATAATTGAGGAACAATTCGACAACATACGTAGCATTATTGCCGGAAGAGTCGGTAGCTGTTAATTCGAATGACTCAAACTGTGTGTAATTTGCAGTACTGCTCACATTCCCTTCAAGAATGTAAACGCCCTGATATTGCGAAAGTTTCATTGTAGAGCCGCTAAATGTTGCTATATTACTTCCACTCAACTGTTTCACAGTAACGTTATGGATAGCCGCCTGAGGATTGCTGTCAAGCACATAGGCGGTTATATTGAAGGAGGAGCCGGGAGTAGATGGGTTGGGATTGATGGAAGCGGTTATGATGGTTGGTCCCGTGTTTTCCACAGACACCATAAACGTGTAGTTTGAGTAGGAAGGATGCTGACTCGAACCGCTTGAGACCGTAACTGTCACAGGGTACATCCCCAAGGGTGTCGATTTGTTCACAGTGAAATCTGAGGTGTTGTAAAATCCAGTCGCAGAATTGAGGTACATCGTCATTTTTGATGGGGAGGATATTATGCTAGCAGAATTATTCAAGAAACTCACGTTGGCGGTTAAAGTGATGGAACTTGATCCGCCGTTGTATATGCTTGCATTTATCGTGACAAGGGTTCCAGGTTTCACGGGATTGGGTGTGGCCCACGCATTCTGTATAACGGGGTG
>DAHXLZ010000186.1 GCA_027365715.1 Methanomassiliicoccales archaeon
ATGCCTATTTCGCAATCGTCTACCTTGAAAACAGGGCCGATTCTTCCTCTAAATCTCAGAATTTCGAATACCTGTGTTTTTTCCTCAGTCTTTCCGTCTTTGCTTTTGGCCTCATACTTTCTGATTTCCTTTACTACGCCTTCGTCGCCGTTCCTTATTATTCCATAGACCTGGTCGGTGTCTGAAACGGTGACCCAAATTTCGTTATCCTGGCGGTTTTCGGTAGCGCTCACCGCTCTATTTATGTCGCCTATGATGTCGTCAGACACGATTTCACCTCCGCAATTATTTCACTCAGCCTTGTTGCGCCTGTCACCCTGGAGCTGTCAGAAACGAGTTTGTCCAAAGTGTAATCCACTACACGGGAGTGATCAGCGTGGCCCGTTCTTCTTCCTAATTCAGATATTATGAACTTTACAGAATCGGCACTGATATTTTTTCTAAGCAGGAATCCAGCTAGAGACATAGCCATGTTTGCTCTGTAAGAATGCCCCGATGGCGCAGATTTCCACACATCATAGAGCGAAACGATAACAGCCTCGTGATCGACTTTGCCGTCGCCCTTGTATTCCAAGGCGATTGCACCTTTTACGTTCGGCTGCTTCTCCTCTTCGATTAATTCGAGGAGCCATGCAGGGGCATTGGCAATTTTCCAATCGAATACATGATAGGAACCTTTCTCCCTTACGCTTGGAGCCCTGATCGCATAGTGCCTTTGCCCGATAATATCGACGCCTGGAAGGATTCCCACTCTGCTCTTAACTGGCATATCTGCCATAAAAGCCATGTGCAACCCGCCGGATTGTGTTAATTCCGTGAGTGTCCGCGGAATGTGTTTATTGCGGGTCAGGTTTCTCCACGATTCCAGGCCGTTCTCTTTGCCGTGCATGTCAACATCTACATCAAAAATGGAAGAGCTTTCCATTGGAACCGTCGCAATATTTACAAATGGTATCTGTTTGTATTTCTCTTTTGAAAACCATTCGCCATAAACGGAAGGTTCCGATGTTGCATCCTTGAAGCCGTTCTTGGTGATCGGGGAATTTCCGAACTGCCTTATAGGAAAAACTTCATAGCCTTTCCTTACCCAATAGGCCGCAGCTTGAAAGAGAGAAGTAAAGTGAACTTCACTTCTGAATGTCACTCTATTTTCCAAAGATCGATCCCCTCCACCATAGCTTTAAAGTGTTCACCGAGGAATCCTGTTGGAAGATACTCGTCGCTTACTTTCTGCAAGCCGTTCAAGTCCGATTCCGAGGCAAAATTGCTCAGACGGCCCTGCATTCCAGCAGTGTACCTCTTTTCCCTCGCGTAGATGCACAGTATATCCAGGGAGGTTTCCACCGGTATGCGGGTCCAGTTCTCCCACCAGCCGGCCCATTCGAAGAGGTCTTTTTTCCCTTTTGAACTGTTGTGCCTTCTGCAAAGAGGCATTATATTTGAGATGCTGTCCCTGCCGCCCTGAGAAGTGGGAATAAGATGGTCATACCTTGAAGTCTCAGGTATCGGCTCATCGCAGACAATACAGGGTTGCCTCGATAGATAAAGAGCCGCCCTTCTTGATTCGTTGAATATCCCATAGAAATGCTGCCTACCTGTGAAAAATCCAGGCGGGTAGAATTTCCCATACACTGCGGCCCATCTGTATTCATGTATAGAGTAGATTGCGTATAGTGAATCGCGCAATGTTAGCTCAGGTATGGCGATTTCAGTCATCCCCCAACCCCCTGAAATTTTTCGCCCTTTGTTAAAATATATTCATGAATATATTCTCTAGAATATTTGTCCAGAAAATTAGTCCTTGTTGCTACATTCGGGCATACCGTATAACATTCACAGTCAGTATGATTTTTGCTTCCTGACCCAGAATTATTCGGTGTTTTTAATATGTCGGATATAACAACAGTTATACGGCATTCATCCAAACATCCCGACTTGTAGTCGTCATTATGACTACTTTTCACCGAAACGATTAAATTCTGACTATCTATTATCATGAAGGGACCTCCAAGGTGTGCGGTGTGGTAGCCTTACTTTTGGAGTCCCTTTCTTTTAAAAAATCATCAAGGAGCATTCTCAGTACGTCCTCCTGATTTATAGTTTTTCCGACTTCCTGCATTACCAGGGCCTGAGCCATTTTAAGCTTAGGCATATCCTCACGGTATATCCTGGCAAGAGTGGTAGCCTTGACTTCTTCTGCCATAGATAGACAAATCCTATTCGCTTATAAATGTTGTGTTTATTATGCACATAACAAACTTAATGAAGATAGCAAGGTTTATATCCTTCCACTCATTCTCATTTTATGGCTACCATACCATACGAAAAGGAAAGCTCCCTTGACAGTATCCCGAAGACTCCAGAGGAAGCAAGGGAAAAGAAAGAGCTGGCTAAACAGAAAGAATCATTCCAGGTCCAGAATGGATCTGAAATGGAACTTGCAAAGTCCGTAGGGCTACCTTCAGAACTCGCAGACATGTTCTTCATGAAGCTTGGAGGCAAACCATATATCAAGGTTGCAGGCCTTCAGTTCATGGCCGGAAAGATCGGCTACCAGAGAATAGAAGTCTCATCAACATACGATGCTGAAACTGAAACATGGAATGCTGAGGCAAAGATCTATCCCAAGATCGGAAACCACACACTGGCCTCAATCGCAAAGCTCAAGCCTGAACTTCAGGACAGGGCCTTTGACGAACTTTCAAAGCCAACCAATGGCCTTGGATCGGCTAACACATCCAATGTCCAGAACGCAAGCATGCACAAGTTCCTGAGAGAAATGGCACAGACAAGGGCAATAGGAAGGGCTCTCAGGTCATACACAGGATACGGTGCAACCTCGTATGAGGAACTCCCAGAAGCAGTCGTGAAGGTGGAGTAAATGCCTGAAATTCATTACGCAATCTGTAAGGAATGTGCGTGGGAAGGTAACCCCACTCTCGATTCTCACGAAGCAAGAAAAGAGGGATACGCACACAAGAAAAAAGAGTTCCATTCTT
>DAHXLZ010000191.1 GCA_027365715.1 Methanomassiliicoccales archaeon
GTTGGCACACGGCACACCATTGTGAAAATACCGACGAAGGAAGCCGTTCAGTTACAACATTGCCATCCTGCCCGGTGATCAGAGTTTTGCAGGTCTCTGGTATTACAGAGATGATTTAACAGATGTCAGGACACTTGCAGCCATCGCAAGGGTAGCACCTGATGTCGTCAGTATCAGGAGCATTGAAGAATACGTCAGGAAGAAATATGTCGACGAAAGAAAGGTAAAGGGCGTCCAGGAAGCTTATGACTCTGTGGCCGTCAGGGAAGTGCATCCCGGCGAGGGAATAGTCTGGCCCTATCCGAAACCGAAACTCCCGTCCTGGGAAAATTTCGAGGAAGGGATCGCTGTAAAAGGAGTCGAGAGAGGCTTCAGGACGGGGCCGAGAGGACAGAACAGGAATCCGGATTTCAAGCGCGGAACAAGCAAGACGCAAAGGCCCGTAATACGTTTCGACACGTGCATCAAGTGCACCCTGTGCTGGTACGACTGCCCTGATGAATGCTTCGATCCCGCAGCTGACGGACTTTATGATGTCAACTATGAATACTGCACTGGCTGCGGGAGATGCGCACAGGCCTGCCCGGTAGATGATTGCATAGTCATGGTGGATGAGCTTAATTTCGACAACAACAACAGCCCGTGGGAATTATACAAGAAGGACCCGAAGGCTTATGTGAATATGATTGAAGAGAAGAAGGGGACAGCACGCTTCATGCCATCGCCGGTTACCGGCAAGGGGGAGAAGCACACCGAGATCAAAGTTCCTGTACCCTTCAAGACAAGTGGAGGGAACTGAATGGCTGCAGAGCTTGTTGACAGAAAAATCTATGAAAGAGAGGAACTTGCGACTGGAACCGACGCCGTTGCTCATGCGGTGAGGCTTGCAGATGTAGATGTATTCTCGGCGTACCCGATAAGGCCGTATACTGGTGTCATGGACAGGCTTGCCAGGTTCATCGCAGACGGAAAGTTTGATTCGGAATATATCATAGCAGACGGAGAGCATTCGCAATTTGAAATTGCGAAGCATGCTTCCTCAGTTGGTGCAAGGGCTTTTGCGGGCAGCAGCGGCACAGGGTGGCTATATGCCACTGAAGCGCTTGCTGCGACAGCAACGGACAGGCTGCCGCTGGTGGCCCTTGTCGGAAACAGGGCACTTGATGATCCGGGAGCGTTCGGAGTGGAGCACAACGATGCAATGCTTGTTCGGGACCTCGGATGGCTCATAGTGTGGGCTTCGACAGCACAGGAAGCTCTGGATACAACACTTATTGCATACAGGGTGGCAGAAGACCCTTCAGTCATGATGCCGTGTGCTGTTGCAATTGATGGCGGCTACCTTACACACTCGCAGCACATTGTGAAAATACCGACGAAGGAAGCTGTTCAGAAATTCCTTCCTCCATATGATTTGGGCAGCAGGCGCATGCATCCAGATAATCCTGTTTCCATTGCGCCACAGATAAATGAAGACTGGGGAATGGAAATAAGAAGACAGAACTGGGAAGCGGCGAAGAGGGCCAGGGGAGTCATATACAAGGCATACAGGGAATACAATGAGGTCTTCAAGAGTTCCTACACGAATCCATTTTTCGAGGAATTCATGATGGAGGATGCGGAAATTGCGCTCATCGGAATGGGCACAGTGACATCCGCAGCCAAAGCGGCCGTAAAGCTGCTCAGGGAGAAAGGGCAGAAGGTTGGCTACATCAAGCTGAGATGGTTCCGACCGTTCCCGGCCGAGGAACTGAGGGAGAGTTTGTCGGAGGTTGCGGCAATCGGTGTAATTGATCGTGACTTTGCCCACGGCGGACCTGATGACGGGGGAGTGCTGTTCAACGATGTGCGCTCGGCCCTTTACAATTCCAGGAACAGACCCAGAATTGTTGACTTCATAGGCGGCCTCGCAGGCAGGGAAATATCGATCGAGGATGTTGCAAAAATGGCTGAAATAACAAAGAACCATAAAGGCGAAGGCAACCTGGTCACATGGATAAGGGTAAGGGAAGGCAGCGAAAAAGGCGATATCAGGGTACGACCGGATAATAAGAGAGGCGATTAAAATGGCAACAACGACGGGAGTGTCTAAAGAAGAATTTAAAGACGCAAAACTCTACAAGAGCGTTCACGGCATTGACATGGAGGAATTCTATACATCGGGCCACAGAACCTGCCAGGGATGCGAGTCTGCGCTTGTAATGCGTGACTTTGCAAAGGCATCAGGCCCGAGAACTGTTGTTACGGGCGCGACAGGATGCATGTATGTGGCCAACACCAGCTACATGACAACTCCCTGGGTAGTTCCCTGGATGCACACACAGCTCGGTGGCGGCGGAGCTTCGGCCATCGGCATGGCCGCCGGTCTGAGGGCGCTGATGAGAAAAGGCAAGATTCCACAGGAGAAGATTAATGTAATCAACTTTTCCGGAGACCTGGGTGGAGGCGACATGGGCCTGGGCGGCATATCCGGTGCGCTGCAGACGGATTACGACATGCTGATAATCATCTACGACAACGAGTCGGCTGCCAACACAGACATACAGGCAACAAATATGACGCCCTGGGGAGCACAGACCACTTTCACTCCGACCGGTTCAAAAAAGAGAATAATGCATGAGAAGTGGAAGAAGAATCTCGCGCCCATGCTTGCAATAGGGCACCCGAACTGCAAGTATGTTGCAACAGCCTCGATCGATATTTCCCTGCCTGCGAGGCCGCCTATGAAGTCAACAATTCTGGGTCTGTT
>DAHXLZ010000237.1 GCA_027365715.1 Methanomassiliicoccales archaeon
GATCTACATTCTAAAAAAGAATAAGGGCAGCTGGCTAAGGGTGATTTTTATTTTCGTCATCTCCCTTTCAGCGATATATGTGCTTCTGCCCGTGTTCGTTTTTGCTCTCCCTTCCCTGCCCGTTGTAGATTTCTATCTTTCGCTGACTGCAATGATACTGATTGGTGTTGCACTCTGGCGCTATCCGGAATGGTATGTTGTAGACACATGGGGATTTATCATGGCAAGCGGGATAACAGCGATATTCGGAATCTCGCTTGGCATTCTGCCTGCATTTGTTCTGCTTGCTGTGATGGCTGCCTATGATTTTCTTGCTGTTTACAGGACAAAACACATGCTCGATGTCGCCGAAGGAGCGCTGGACCTGAATCTGCCCATAATGCTCATGGTTCCCAAGAAAAGCGGTTTCAGCAACTTCGGGAAGAAGGGAAGTGTGGTGCGTTCGGAAGATGCGTCGGAACGCGATGCGCTCTACATAGGTCTGGGCGACATGATAATCCCGGGCGTTCTGACCATAAGCGCGTTTTCCAATCTTTCCGCGGCCGCTTCGTTTTCCGGCATTCCAGGCAACCTTCTTGTCGCAATGGGATGCATAACGGGTGCTCTGGCCGGCTTCACAATACTCATGAGGCAGACTTCTAAAGGAAGGGCACAGGCTGGCCTCCCTTTCCTGAACACAGGAACAATCCTGGGCTTCCTGCTGTCCTACATGCTTGTTTTCCACAATCTTGGATTTGGTTTTGTTTTCAGCATCTGACAGTAAGCTGCCTTCATACGGTATTTCAGGGGATGCAACAACCTTCAGAGCCTACGCCTCATCGCACATGACAGACGCGAAAGCAATATGGTGCCAACATGTTGCCTCCATGAAGACAAGCCTGTTGAGCTCATGGCCTGAGAAGCACCTCTGATCGCGAGCAGAATACGCAGCATGATCTGATTATCATGTCTGCGCTCCTCGCGGCATGCCGTGCAGTATTCCTGAAAGTTTCCGCATCTCATGCATTCCGGCAACCTCTGGATCGAGTGCGCTGATGCAGATGTCCGGTCGGGAAACAGCATCCCTGACAATCCGCAACGGAACGGTTTCTTCAGTATCCGGCAGCAGCCGGCATACCTGTTCATTAACAGGTCCATCATACTGCCAGGCTTATCACAGCCCCTATCCGGGTCAGCAGTGGTGCGATAGCAAAAACAGCGACAATGCCGTTTTTTTCCGCGGAAAGCGGTAAATCAAAATCTCCTGAAAGTAAGGCAGTAATGGGATGGGCCGGCATCTATACTGCCGAACTGGACAAATGGTCCCGACCGTATGATTTTCCGGCTCTCCTCTTCCGAGAGGCGCATTTCTGCAGGCGGACCAAACTCGGTGCGCATCTTTTTCCAGTCCAGGTTTATCATCAGACCACCGCTCCTTAAAACCCTCGCTGCCTCTCTGACAACCTCATCCGGCTTCGCAAAATCGTGCAGAACATTCGCCATGAACACAGCATCAAGTTTCCCGTCAACTATTGGAAAACCGGAATCTGCATCTGCGAGAAGCGGAAACACGTTTGTAATGCCCTTCCCGGATATAATCTCGATGCACTTTGACAGCAGAACAGAACTGGAATCCAGTGCATAGACATTACCCCCTGTTCCGACCCTTGAGGCAATTTCAGCGGCAAAGAAACAGGGACCGGAACCGACATCAATAACGTTCCATCCTTCAGCAATGCCTGACGCCCCTATGATTTTTGAAGGATCCTGCCACTTTCTTCTTTCCTCAGATAGCAGAAATGTGGACGCATGATCGAAAGAGTGCCCGGAGTGCCGATGACCTTCTACATGTGCATGCCCGTGGGCATGTTGCGTATCCGGCCTGATTTTGCTTTTATCCCCTCCGTTCATAGTTTATATCTCCTGCAGAATAAACACATCTATCGCATTCAGTAGCATTCAGTCGGGATGCCGTCCTTTTTCATTCCGCCGGTCTTCGTGACTGCTTCCGCTATGAAAGCGTATGACACATCCTATCCCACATGTCACTAAAGACCTTTACGGATTCAGGAAGAAGCTGGGCGGACTGAACTGTACCAGGCCGCAGACCACCGATGCCAGACAGCAACACAGAATTCTGCCCCTGGCACTAAGCAAAGTTTTTATATTGTCATTGCTAGACCGGGACTGCATGGCAATCTGGAACGGACGATCCAACAGGAAATCCACGGGCGGACGCTACGTTCAGTCGAGGAAGAAGAAGAGATTCGAAGTCGGAAGGGAGAGACAGTTCACCTTCTTGGGTCCCCACAGTATCAAACTGTACAGAACAAAGGGGAGCAATGCCAAATCAAGGGTTCTTGCTGAAGATTACGCGAATGTAACCGACAGGAAGACAGGAGTGACAAAGAAGGCGAAGATTGTCACTGTCAAGCAGAATCCGGCAAACCCCAACTACACACAGAGAAATATAATGAACAAGGGCGCCGTAATTCAGACCGAAATTGGATTGGCGCTTATTACGTCCAGGCCCGGACAGCATGGGATGATTAACGCCATTCTTCTGCCTTCCGAGAGCAAATGATTTTTTGCGGCGGGCCTTTTGGGTCCGTATCTGCGTTTGGTCATGCATCGTTCACGGTTCATATGTCGCTCGACCTTGTCACGTTGAGCCTCCGCACGGCTGCATAGGGGACTGTACTCGGTGTTTCCGATTCTCCCCACCAGCTCAAATGTTCCCTCTCTCTCGATATATCTGAAATGCGCTGCATCAGTGAAATTAGATTCTCGGTTACGCGTATCCCTCTGACAGATCCTGCTATCTCTCCCCTGCGAATCAGGAATATTGCATCCCTAGGAATAGTGGAAAAATCACCGCGTGCATAGTTGCTGTAACGGGTATACCATGTGTTATTGATATAAAGGCCATTCCGCACATCGCCGATCATATCGTCCTGTGTGGATTTTCCTTCCTTCATTGAAAGCATAAGTGACTCAGGAGCAATAAGTCCGGCATTTCCCGTGCTTCTGGTGCCGAATTTCTTTGCGGTGGATGTGTTGTGCAGATAACTTTTCAGCACACCCCCTTTTATGATGGGAGTCCTGCGGACAGCGACTCCTTCATCATCAAATGCGCGAAACCCGTAAAGTCTGCGTGTTGCATCATCCTCAATTGTCACGAGCGGAGATGCAACCTTCCTGCCGATCTTTCCCGCAAAGCAAGAAAATCCGGAAATGACCGCATATGCGGACGCCATGTTGCCTACCTGCGAGGCCAAGACAGCGACAACCATGGGATCCAGCACTGTGTCGAATCTGCCTTCCTGCCCCTCTGTCGGGTTCAGTGCCGCTCTTGCAAGCGCCGATGCTTTGAGTGCGGCTTTTTCCGGCCTGAACTTGCTGCGCGAAAGGGATGTGACAACCGAATGCCCGCTCGCGCCGTCTCCGGCGAAACATCTGATAGAGAAGTAGTACGATGCGGAACTCTCCCTGCGTTTTATCCCGCTGGAAGTGATGAGAAAGCGTGTGTAAAAAGTGTTATAAAGGGAGCCGGCACAGCCAGTGGAGCCGTTGCCTGCGGCACTGTTTATGGAGTCGTGTACCAGACCGGAGAGATCGGCGTCAGGTGCCTTCCTCTCCTTGGTGTAGCAATTACGGGCGGATGTGGATCTGGCTATGCCTGCATATTCCTCGTTAGGTGTAGACACATCCGCAGTCTTCCTGGCGTTTTCCAGCACTTCCCTGTAATCGGCAATCCCCTTTGCAGTCGTGGCGACCACCTTCTTCTCCCTGACAAGAAAGAGCTGAAAATTCGTCTCAGTCCACCTGTTGAATATATCGATATTGTTTTCGCTGAAGCGGATCTGCCTGGTATCACCTGAAACTGCATTTACAATGACGTCGGAGAAATCCTGCCTGAGCGCTTCACCCATAATTTTTTCCGCGATTCCTTCCACTGATTCGGTTTCCATGCGCTACACCTCACTTTATCATAACATTCCGGAGCCTGATTACAGGACCGCCCATATCCACAGCCATTCCCTGCATCGGATCACCCTTCCCGCAGGAACCGCCGAAATATCTGACGTTTCTGCCTACGGCGTCAACGGAGCTCCAGAAGCCTTTCGTTGTTATTTCAAGTGTTGGGGATCGTACCGGCGTGGTCAGTTCACCGTTCTGTATCCTGTATGCTTCCCGTCCTACGTATTTCTGATTAAAACGTCTGTCGTCTATATTCCATTCGGTGAAACCCTTGATATATATTCCTTCCTTGACATCGCTGATTATTTCGTCGTCGCTGTACTCTCCTGGCAAGAGAAATGTGTTCGCCATCCTGACCAGCGGTTCCATGTCGTACGATGCCGCCCTTCCGGCGCCGTTGCTGCCAGCACCTGTCCTGGAACCGCTCTCCCTGTTCTGGAGGAACTCATTGATCAGGCCGTTCCTGTACAGCACCCTTCTCCTTGCTTTCACACCTTCGTCATCATATGCATAGTAACCGTAACTGTTGGGAATTGTCGGATCGTCTACAATAGTGACCAGATCTGAGCCTATCTGTTCGCCCATTGAGTCCAACAGGACAAAAGACTTGCCGGCCTGGGATGCTTCCCTGCCCATGATTCTGTCTGCTTCCATAGGATGGCCGCAGCTTTCGTGGCAGGCAATGCCAGTAACTTCATTGCCGCAGACGACGTCCAGTTTCTCTCTCTTCGCCGACCTGCCTTTTTCAATGGATGTCTTCAGGGCACGTGTGTCGGCTACCGCTTCCTCCTCTATACCAAGCTTTTCTAAAGCTTCGTATCCGCCGCTGTAGCCGTAATCACGATGAACCTGCTCCGAGTCGGCACCGCTCAGAACACGTACAAAATAGGTCACAACAAGCTTGGGATCCCTGCCCGTGATTCTTGTTCCCTCGGAATCGGCATAAAATTTGGTTTCATTCCGTTCCGTCAGGAATATCTGCCT
>DAHXLZ010000241.1 GCA_027365715.1 Methanomassiliicoccales archaeon
ACTCTTGCCGAGGCCACCCTTGCGATGAACTCGGCCGGAGTGAATTCAACTTTGTCAGGGAGCCTGAGCCTGTAGAAATTGATGCCGCCGGACAAGATGTGTTCCCTCTCCGATCGCTTCTGACTGCCAGGTATGTACCGACTGACATCTTTTCAAACTTGTCATGCAAATGTCAATGTGGGAAAACGCCGTCACCCCCGTCACAGCAAGCGCAGACGGAACTGCATCAGATATGCTCTGTTTTATTCTCAGTTTCTTGTGACAATTTGTTTGTCGCTTGCTAAAGTCGGCGTATTGCTCTGGAAAGTGACTCCTTTCTGACGAAAGGGATTCCTTCTTTTTTTGCCCCGATAGATCGAAATATATCGATGCCTGTGCTGTTGAACGATAGTGTTTACGATGGAAACCGTAAAAGTATCCAGGAAGTATCAGGTTGTAATGCCCGAGAAGCCGCGTCAGGGGGCGCACATCAGGCCTGGCGATAGAATGGCGGTCATAGCGAAGCACGGTATACTGCAGTATGTGCCGGTAAGGGCAATGAGCATAACAAGAGACATGATCAAACGGATGGATTTTACCGATATCAGGGATGAGACTGATAGGGAATGATATCCATCGACAGCAGCGGCTGGATAGAAAGGCTCACCAGCGGACCAAAATCTTCGCGCTACAACAGAATAATCGATAGTGCCAGCCAGGATGAACTGATAACCTCTGTTGTTGTATTTTACGATGTGTACAGGAAAATTAAGAGAGCAATGGGTGAGGAGATCGCATTGGAAGCGGTAGCAGCGCTCAGTCAGACTAGAGTGGTGGGAATCGACCCGACGATTTCGCTTGAGGCGACCGATTTCAGGCCGGCATGTGGTCTTCATATGGCTGATGCTATTGTTTATGCGACATCTAGCCGATATTCGGCGGAATTGTACACCAGTGACAATAATCTGAAGAAGCTTAAGGGAGTTGCATTTGTTTGAATTTGCAATTATCCTTGCGTAACTCACCACTTTGGACATGTCAATTTCGTCCTTTGAAAATAGAGAGATCCGACGACATCTTCGACCCCATCACAGTGGTCCGGGTGATCGAGACAGTCTGTATGTTCTTCTCAGGCGAGGATACTGCAACCTTCCGACCCCCGATGTCCAACTAGTTTATGCAGAGCATCTTTCGCCAACTAACCTTTACAAAGGTAAATCCGGTGCCCAGAATTTCACTTGAATGCTGTTGTTCCGTGACTGATACATGGACTGCAGGTGAAACCTGCCTGCAATCCCCGGCCAGCTGGTAAAACAACTACGCGACGGAAAGGGCGCCGTCCTTCCAGGCGGCCGCAGGAAGACGTTTGCACCTGTCTGCTGCTTCCAAAGCCCGGAGATTCAAACACCATAAAGTGTGCTCTGTGCTCAGAAATTTACATATAATCGTATGACAATATGTCTGACAGGATGGGATGCTCTTGAAATCATTTTCACAGTACACAATGGACATTGATGAGGACGCCCGCAGGCAGGAAATTACATGAGTTCGCTGAGATGCCCGTCATGCGACGCCCCGTTAATGGACAGGCCGGCCGACACCCGCGCAGTATGCAAACACTGCGGAACCGCATTCATGTTCGACGGAATCGGTTCGCATGTTCCGGAGTATGCGGCGGCAAGACTCAGTGATACCGAGGCCGTCGTGAGGGTTCACGAATGGTCATCGCGCATCAAGGGGGGGAAGGAGTTTTCAAGGAATATCGAGCTCGCGAAAATGACATTGAGACATTTTCCGTTATATATTTTTGGTAGATCGATTACCGGTGAATCCATTACGGTCGTTTCCAGCGCGGTGCCTTCCATGCAGCCAGGCATACGAATCATCGACACCGAATCCGCAGAGTTGAAAAAACTCTCTCCTGAAACAGACCTTTCAGATTTCATGATGCCGCAGACGGAACCGGAATCATACAGCTCGCTGCTTTCTGTTGACGCCTCTTCAAGAAAATTGATCTTTTATCCGTTCTGGCTCACGCAGTATGTGTACCGGGGGAAGCTCAATACAGTAACCGTAGATGCATGCACGGGACGTGTATCTGGAGATCTCAGCATCGAGATTGAAAGGAAGAGCGCTATTCCTCTGGCAGCAGGCGGCTTTGCGGCAATAAGTGCTGAAGGCGTTGTCGCCTACTTCGGTTATTTCTACGCCGTTGCGGCCATAGCGGTTACCGTTCTTGCGCTGATTTACTATTCTGTCAGGAGGAATGAGTG
>DAHXLZ010000242.1 GCA_027365715.1 Methanomassiliicoccales archaeon
CGGCAGGAAAACAATTAATGCATGCTGCAGCTTTTGCGGTTAAGAAACGGGCTGGTGGTCTAGTGGTTATGACGTCGCGCTTACAACCTTCCTGGTATGAAACGCGGAGGTCGGCGGTTCAATTCCGCCTCAGCCCATACCTATCAGGGTTCAAAATCTATATAAAACAGCACAACTATAGCCATGCAATGAATCAAAAGGAAAGACCGAAAGGCCGTGGAACAAGCGACCGGACGAAATACGGCTATCTCCTCGACGATCCTGATATCAGGCGTTGGTACCAGAATGTTGCCCGTGGTTCTAAGATTACTGCTGATGTGTACCTGCGGAGGCTTGGGAATTTCAGGAATGAAACAGGGTTGTCGCCAAAGGACCTTACAGCGCTGCCTGACAAGCTGCTTGGTGACAGGCTTCTCGACTATATCAGCGAGAGGGAATCAGGAAGCGCGCCGACATACCTCGGCGGAATCATAAGAGCTGTGAAGTCATGGCTTGCATTTAACGGAAGGCAGCTGACGAGGCAAATAAAGATCCATGCGGCAAACAACAGACCAACAGTGGAGAATGAACAGGTACCAACACAGGACGAACTGCGCAGGATAATCCTTTCAGCCTCAATTCGTGACAGGATAAGCGTGATCCTAATGGCTCATTCAGGGTTGAGACCACAGGTGATGGGTTCTTACATGGGTGATGACGGGCTCAGGCTAAGGGATCTTCCGGAGCTCAGAGTCAGCGGATCTGAAGTCCGTTTCGAAAAGACGCCTGCCCTTGTTCGCGTTCCGGCATCACTGTCAAAGGCCGGCTTCCAGTACCTTACTTTTCTTTCCGACGAGGGATGCGGCTACCTCAAAGAGTATCTTGAATCGAGGATCAGGTCAGGTGAGAAACTGACTCCTGAGAGTCCGGTCATTACCGCCAAATTGCCCAGAAAGCCATTCATATCGAGCATAAATGTTTCAGACAGTGTCAGGAAGCCTATAAGGGCTGCCGGTTTCAGCTGGAGGCCGTATGTGCTGCGGGCGTACTTTGACACCCAGCTGCTTCTCGCTGAGAGCAAGGGAAAGCTGGCTCATGATTACCGGGTATTCTGGATGGGCCACACTGGCAGCATGGAAGCACGCTACACGACAAACAAGAACAGGCTGCCGGTTGACATGATCGAAGACATGAGAGCGGCATACAAGAGATGTTCCAGGTTCCTCGAAACAAGAGTGACGGAACCTTCAGAGAATGATGCAAAGACATACCTTCAGACGCAGCTGCTGCTTGCTGTGGGATACAGGCAGGAAGAGATCGACAAGCTTGACCTGGCGGCAATGACAGACGAGGGCTTCCAGAAGATCCTCCGTGACAAGGTCACTGGGGCGATGGCAAACAACGGACACAAGCAAAGAGTTGTTCGCGTGGATGAAGTCGGTCGTTTCATAAACGAGGGATATGAATTCGTTGCCTCCCTGCCAGACGGGACTGCTGTAGTGAAGCTGCCGTTCTGACACCTGCTGAAAACATTTGATGTGATGGTCAATGCCGCAGGAATACATGCACTCAGTGCAGCATCGGCAAACTTGCGGAAGTGCAATGCGTGCATAACGTGTGCAACAGCTACATGTTCCAGAACAGATTGTACAGTATCGCTATTTTGTGTTGACAACCCGATCTATCGAATCCCTAACACCATTGTAACAATTAAACCTCTTCCTGTTAGATTTTTTGACTTCTTCGGCATATAGGCTGTCTGTCAGGGATCTTAGCATGTCTTTGTTCTGTTCTGATGTATCAAATTTAAGGCATGTGCGCGCAATCGAACTGGCAATGGCTGCGGAAATTTGACAATTTGAATTACGATTTGGATCTTTGGGTTCTCTGTCAATGAGGTCGAATATCAATTCATTAAAGGGAGGCGCGCACTTCAACTGCAGTAATATCCCATACATTTCTCCCGCATCTTCAATAACGTTGCTGGCATGAGAGTAAAAACCATCGACAACTGTTTGGAACAACCGAATTAACACTTCTTGAAGCTTACGTGTATTGCCTGCATGATCGCTCGCAACATTGCTGAGCTTTGGCACGTGTGACTCAATGAATGCAATTATTTCTTTCCTGAAACCAAATCTTCCACCTTTTGACAACTGTTCAAGCTTCGGGCTGATGGCCAATTCGGCCAAAACAATCAAGTCGCTAATTGAAGTGAAGGGGTATTCTCTGAAATCACGTAATTCAGTCTGAGCGAGACTCATGTCGTCCTCATCTTTGACCGTTTGTGCTATCTTAATCAATTCATCCCATCTACCATCCCTCCTTTTATCTGGGGCAAAATAGTAATGATGTTTTTGATTTTTGTCGTCAATACCGTATTTGATCAGCTCCGACATGGGAATGGAGAATATTTTCCCTTCACTGCGAAGCTCCTTGCAGAGTCGATAACACGTCGGGATGCTCATAGCTTTCTTGATGTTTTTCTCCGCTGCAAGGATGGGTACTGTCCATGGTTTCTTTCTAAAGTTCTCGAGTAACAAATTTTTTCTATCGTTCTCCCTCATAATTATCAAAAGTATATTTTCGTACTAAAGTATTTCCGAAATGTTGCTATTAAAATTAATAAAATTCGCTATTAAAATAATGTATTAAAAATAGTTATACTGTCGCTCCAAATACATTCACCGTATGTTAATTATTGGAATGAGGAAGCTGCAGAAGAAAGGTCCAGGTATCTGTCTTGACGTTCCAGCTATCTGGCTCAGAAACACCAAACTGTCCGTGAACGACGAGGTGTCCGTTGCCATAGATAACGAATGCAACCTTATCATTACAGCCGGCACAGCGCAGCACTCCCGCAGGAGATGAACAGATGATTCATAGAACTTTCGGGATTGAAATTGACATTAAGAATATTAAACATTCTTTTGTGGATCGGTTTCCAACCTCCAATCTAACTCCCGTTCTACTAAGATTTCCCGACAGATTGCCCGCGGAGGATCTTCTCGGTGCAGTCAGAACTTGGCTGGCTATTCTGGACTCGGAGGCGGAGGAATGATCGACAGGAAATTTATGCAGCGTGTTATCGCCTCACGCATACCGTCCGAGCTGAGGGACCTGGAGAGCAAGCAGTTTTTCCTCTGGCAAATAGAGATTGCCAAGGACGCGAAGGGCGAACCACAGTTGAATGAAGCCGGCAGCCCGAAACTCACAAAAGTACCGAAATGCGTTGACGGAAAACGCAATGCGTCAACTACGGATCAGGCGACGTGGTGCACCTTTAAGGATGCTGTCAGGGCTGCCTGTAAACACAAAATGGGCATTGGTTTCAACTTCAGGGGCACCCCATACATTGGTATTGACCTTGATCATGTCCTCAATTCAGAAAATGAACTAGTACCCTGGGCCCGGGAGCTAATCGAGAAGTGCGACAGCTATACTGAAAAATCACCGTCCGGTGACGGCCTGCACATCCTCGTGAGAGGAGAGTTTCCTCCCTGGTGGAAAAATGAGCATGAGCATCCCGACGGATCCAAGATTGAAATGTGGAACCCGGAGAGCGGCCGTTACTTCACGGTAACTGGTGATGTTTTTCACGACAGGCCCATCAGAAAGGTTGACCTCAGTCTACTCCTGACAGAGTTCAGGCCGGTAGAGGCTGAACCTTCCGATGAGGACAGGAAACATAATTTAACCGTCAAGCAGGTGATTGAGATGTCAGGGAAAGCGTCTGAATTTTCACAGAGAGGCGACAGGCTCATAGGGCCTCATATTGCACATGGCAGTGAAACGGGTACAAACATGCACATCGACATGCAAAAAAATGCGTGGTACTGTTTCAGGCACTCCGTGGGAGGTGGGCCGCTTGAGCTGTTTGCGATGATGAAGGGCGTCATCAAGTGTGAGGATGTTTCCGACTTAAGGAAGAGGAAGGGCGCCACTGAATACAGAAGGGTGTGGGGAAGCATTTTTGCCGCTGCAAGAAGAGAGGGGCTGGTAGCGGAAGAGCCGATGAAGAATGTAGCAGATGAGGAAGACCTGCGCAGAAAAGTGATAGGCGGCCCAATCCTGGACGGCCTGCGATACCTGGCGGGTTTGGACATTGACCGGATGGGTAAGCACGTTGGTGGTGACGACGTTATTTCTGTGCTCGCAAAGAAGGAAGCGCTGACTGTGGAGGAACAGAAAATCGGCAGGAAAATAATTGAAAAATACAAGGAGCACCTCACAGGGGAACTCTACCTTGAAGTTATAAATTTCAAGCTGGGGGAACACGCAGGACCGGAGAGCTCGTGTGGAAACGATAAGAAATTCAACACCTCTGAAATAGCCCTCCAGGTCATGGGAAAGCAAAAATTTTTGACCTTCAGGGATAACGAGGAGGTCCGCTACTACTTTGGGGGGGTTTACTGCGACAATGGTGAGGCCAGGATCAAAGAACTCGTGCGCGAAGTTTGTGAAGGGAAAGAATCGACAAACCTGTGCGGAGAGGTGATTGGAAAGATCCAGCGGGCCACTTACGTCGACAGGCAACAGCTCACGGAGAACGCGGAGCATAAGGTCGTAATCATCAACGGGATACTCGACTTGGACACTTACGAGATCCGTCCCCATAGTCCTGATTTTTATGCACTCACACAATTCCCATTGAAGTTTAAACCAGGTGCGCAGTGTCCTCTAATCCTAAAATTCCTGAGCGAAGTATTGAGGCAGGAGGATATCCCTGTCCTCCAGGAATGGCTGGGCTATCATCTTTGGACCTCAGGTTATCCCGCACAAAAAGCCATGATGTTTGTGGGTGACGGAGGCAATGGAAAGTCCACTGTAATCTTTGTGGTGGAATGCTTCGTCGGCAAGAAAAATAGGGCAGCGATAAGCCTCCACTCCCTCGAGGAAAATCGTTTCGCGCCCGCAGGCCTCTACGGCAAAGTCGCGAACCTTTATGCCGACTTGCCGGACCGCGATCTGAAGTATGTCGGCCAGTTCAAAATGGCTACGGGTGGAGATCCGATGCGTGCTGAGTTCAAGAACATCAATGCGTTCTTCTTCACAAACACCGCCAAGCTTACATTTTCCTGCAACAAGGTACCGAAAGTGCCGGAGGATTCAACGGGATTCTTCAGGCGCTGGATCATCATTGAGTTCCCAAATTGTTTTGAAGGTTCGGCTGACGAGGACAAAGACCTGAAGGAAAAACTGGCAACCGATGAGGAACTCTCCGGCCTGCTGAACTGGGCCATCGAAGGCCTGAAGCGTCTCCGTGGGAACGGCTGGCATTTTTCGAATGGCAAGACTGTTGAGAAAGTTAGGGAAGACTACATAGTGAGGTCAGACCCGCTGAAGGCTTTTGTGATGCACTGCATCGACACTGAAGGATGTCCAGACAATGTGATTGGGAAGCAGGAATTATTCACGGCCTTCAAAAAACACTGTGAGGTGCATAAGATTGCTCCTATGTCGGCTGATTCGTTTTTCAAGAAGTTCAAGTTTGAGATGCCGCCTGGCGCTTTTCAATACATTCGGCCAAATAAGGGAGGCAACAGAGAGCACTCACTGAAGGGTATATCTCTTCGTCCTGACGAAAATTGGTGCAAGCCCGAATTTTTCGAGGATGTCGACCGAAAGTACCTAAAAAGGTCGGACTCGTTGGACTCCCGGGACCAAACAGAGTCCGATGAGTCCAATGAGTCCACTCTTTCGGCCCACCTTCCCGTAGATACTTTCCAGAAATTCGCGCCCCAACTTGAAAATTACCCAGATTCTGTGTCCGATGTGCCCATTGTGCCCGGAGAACGTCTATCTAACCATATCTTGAAAGAAGAAGAATCACCTCCTGTACTCCCTAGTACCCCCGGACATACCATGTGCGGGCGCAACGGGCACACTGGCGGCAGCCCCGCTTCGCCGCCTGCCTGCCTTAGCCTGGATGGCGTCGAACGCCTTTTCCGAGACGCGGGTGTCAGTTATGAATTGTCTAAGTGGAAGGGGCGTGATACCTTGGCAACGATTCCTACACACGTTTTGAAAAAGTCGTATCCTGATCTGGTCGCTCAGCTCCGCGCTGGGAGATGGCGGGATGCGGAGAGCGCAGACCGCAGTAGGTCATTCTGGACTTGTAAGGTGGATGGTCACGAGTAGGCATCTGTCTTCCCCCTGGACTGTCCTCTGCGAGGGGTGCCGCTGGACGGCGACATTCGGGACAGACGGTTTTCAGGCTCATCGCCTGCGGTGCTGGGGGGGTGCTGTGTCTGTGCCGGGGACGGCCGTCAGGAGGTAGTACACTGTGCTTTTGGGGATGCGTAGCGTGGCGGATTTCTGCCGTTCTGTCTTGCCTGCGTTGTACAATCTCGCGCGGCCCAGTCAGTTTCGATGAGTGCGATTGTCTCCGTGCCCGGTGGTGCGGTCTCTGTTTGCACAGGAGCCGTTGGCTGGGAGTGTCTCCTCTGGCTGGCCCATCCGCTGGAATCCTGCCTGATGCCTGATGCGCCGCACCTGCCGTTCCGGGAGTCCGGGCATTGCCGCAATCTCCTTCGTGCTGTTGCCTGCCCAGCCGTAGCCGCCGTTGTGCGAGCGGTCGAAATGCATCTCATCCTCGAAGAGGATAACAGCATCGTCCGGCTTTTCACTTATATCTTTGATGGACTTCCTGGCGAATTCCTTCCTCTCCCTGACTGCACCGACACTGCATGTATCTGCGTATTCAAGAGTTGCCTTGTCATGGTGGGTGCCCTCTATCCCTCAGACAGCGTCTGATAGACTCTTCAAATACAGTGATACCATTTTTTTGGAAGTGGAGTCTGAGTTCGGTGCACGCCCAAGCCGACGAGTTGATGCCATGCTTGCCGGGATCGTTCCCATCGAGCAGGTGCTTCATATTCTTCTTCTCATTCTCGCCGAGTACCATAGGCATGCCGCTCCAGTCCCTGTCTTTGACACTCCTATCCTCATTCCACCGCTGTGCGCATCTGTAAATGGCATCTTCGGCTACAGAGAACACTCTTGAGGCATCTTTCACTGAATAACCGATACTGAACATGTAAAGTGCACGGAGATGATCCCTTTCCCTTGGATCCTTGCACTCCTTGCACGTTTGTTGAGAAAGACAGAATCGGGTTCTGGAATTATGCCCATACCTGTCGCTATGGCTTATGGCATTTCCGAAATTTAATGTTTCACATGGAACTTCTGTGGAGAGCCATAATAGCCTTGATAGGTCCAACACTTGATTAGACGAAAGTTTGGTAGTTCATAGATTCCATCCATTCCAAGAAATATGGCTTCTTCGCTGAATATGGAAGAGATGGATGATGGATGCTGTAGCATCATCCATCTTCACGAGCTTGTTGGCTATGTGTATCTCAGTCCACCCCTCCCGACAACGAATTCCCCACCTGAATTGCCATGAGAAGTGTGACCTATTATGTAGCAGGTGGATGACAGTAGACCCTCGCCTGCTTGCAACGGGAGAGGTTCTACAGGAAGATGAATCTGGAGACGTACGTACAGCGAAACCCTACATCGGAAAGGCTTGGGCAATATGCCAATGTCGTCAGATTTTCCTTTCAAATATGACATTCTCAGAAAATAACCTGTAATCTCCAGTACTGAAATTATCATTCTGGCAAAATATCGGCCTATCCTTTATAACCTGTATTGGCCAATGCTCACCAACAAATCCGAAATGGAGGCTTTGGAGACACCCAGACACCTGCTTGAATTCGCCACGATGAAAACCTTCTATGTCGGACTGGAGAACGTGAATATGCCGAGTGATGTTTTTGACCTGGATGACTTTGAAAAGGCGTTCGGGATGTGGGTGAAAAGCTTAAATGATTTGAAGAATGAATTGAAAGAAAATTGGGCTCTACTCGAAAAAAACAATGCATCTAAATGGTGGGGTTATTTGGCAGCCAGCGGGATTGAACTCTTGGAGGCTGTCCTGCCAGATCCTTGCATTTCCAATATCGCTCTACTGGTTATGACGAGGGAGGCGCTGAATTCTTATTTTGCCTCGTTATGGTTAGGAGTCGCTGATTATTTGAATGCAGGGAGAGCAGTTTTAAGAAGTTCGCTTGAAGCATTTTCGATGGGGATTTTGCTGAGAAACCGTCTCAAAGAAAGTGATGAAAAAGTCTCCGAATTAGCTTCCAAAGAAGAACTCGAAGAGATTAAAAAGACACTAGATTCAGCTGCCTCTAAGATTGTACGCAATAGAAGGCAGGCAACCAGTCCGTATTCCTCTGCGTTCGTAAGTATTATTAGAGATTGTAAAAAACGTGGCAAAGATGAGATCTTTGTCACTCCCCCAAATGGAGAAACAGTGCTAAATGTAAGAGATTCCAAGGTACCTATTGGAAACATATGGCGTGATCTATCAGAGAGTGTACACGAAAGACCTAGCAGAATTGATTCAAAGATGTTTTCTTCGAATTATACATTTGTAGACACTGTGTTTAAAGAAGCAAAAATCTTCATCGAAACAACGGATCAGAACGGAACAATGGCTCATATTCCATTTGGCTTAGATTTCTATGACATCCACTCTGCATATCTTTCCTTTGCGTCAGGGGAACTTCATAGAGCTGTGCTGAATGAATTTAAAGAGGCAAGCAGGAATGAATACAGCGAGCAGAAGTCCTACTTTTTCGAACAGATAGTACACGTGGCCGCGATTTTTGTCGCCCTTTTGGACGAAGAATTGAAGAATAATTCAGATCCCGCTTCGAAGGAGAACAAATAGTCTGTTAATTTCGGACGCAGGAATGTTCTGCGTGAAACTTTAAACATTTTTATGACAGAACTTTGAGGATGCACCGTTTAAGCGGGGTGCGTGCATAACGCCATGGATGGTATTCCCCTGCAAATCAGATTCATCTCTTTGAAGTCCGTCCTTGATGCAAGAGGAGTCGCCACTTTCAAACATATTTGCGATTACAAAGGAATTGGATCACTGGATGTCTCAGGAGTCCTTCCAGTAGCAGTCTTGTTATTTCGAAAATGCAACAAAGGAAAACAGCCATGCCTCCTTTGCAGAGGATGAAAGAGCTGGCTACACTCTCAAAAACTGACATCAGCGATTTGCGCAACGTTGTTTTCCGATGAAATCGGTGCAGCTTATCATGCAATCCATGCTGACGAATGCCACTATTGTTGAATTCCTATTTGCGAAACCCCCATTGAGGATAACCTGATAATTGTCTCTCAACGCATCAGTTCCTTTGTCCTTTCGAGGCTGCTGAAAGGCTTCAAGGCTTCCGTGAGTTCGGCAAGGCCGAACGGTTTCACGAGATATGCGCTGACGCCGAGGATCTTCGCCCTGAGCTTCAGAGCCTCGTCGTCACGTGCGCTTTCCACAATGATGTTTGCCTGCGGGTCGATCAGCCTTATCTCGCTGACCGCATCGAGGCCGTCCCTGCCCGGCATCATTATGTCGAGTATCATTACATCCGGTCTTGTCTGGTTGTAGAGCGCAACAGCGTCGTTGCCGTCCTTCCCCGATGCAACGACCTCATAGCCGTTTGCCTCCAGTGCTTCCGCTATGGCCGTCCTTGTAGGCCACGAATCGTCGACTACCAGGATTTTCAGTTTTGCCATACCGGTGTGCGCATGCTGTGCCGGGATAAACACTTTGCCGGCACTGTGGTATGCCAGTGTGCGCCTTCAGCATACTGCCGGTACCATTCAATCAGGAAGGATGTCACTGTACCAAGGAAAGGTGCAGCACTATCGCCGGATTTCTCTTCCCTGCAATTGGCCGGATCTAAGTAATGCCTGTCCCCTGGACATGCGTTTACAGTTACAGGTGGAGGATAGGCAGACGTAGCCGGACTCCCGGAACCTTTCGGCGTAACACTCTGTTACCGCTTCACTCGCCTGAGCACAATCGTCCCGTCATCCTCCATCCCGGTGGCTCTGGTCTGGGGAAGCGCAGGGTGGAAGCGTTTCACCTGATTACTGAAATAATCCGGATAATTCACAGCCATGTCTGCAAGCATTCTGATAGAGCGTTCAATGCACCACAGCATCAGTGGCTGGAGAAACGGATCTTCTTCGGAATCTGCAATTTTGCCGAAATAGTCTTTCTGGAGTGAGGGCATTATGATGTCCCTCACAATTGCTGAGATGCCAAACTCTATCTCTGCCCTCCGCGTATTCAACCTGTCAGTTTCAGCTTTAAGGGCTATGGCATCCTTCATCAGTTCATCCCTTATGCGCCGGATCGCACGTATGCTTCCCGCTTCAGATGCTTCTGCATCGATCTCTGCAAGCCTTGCCTCTTTTGAGGCTATCTTCACGTCAAGTTCCCTGCACTCAGCCTTCTTTTCTTCGACGCGTTCCTGCAGGCTGCTCAGTTCCGCTATCCTCTCCTTCACATTTCCCTTTCTGAAATAATCGATGATGTCAAATCCTTCCTGTTGGCAGCTTTTCAAAATCACCGAGCCAAGTACCAGCATCTGCCGGTCAATACCGTACTTCCGGCGATCGGCGAGGAGCAGGGCACCGTCAGTCAAATCCTGGATGCCATACCCTCCTGATGTGACTACTGAGGAAATTGAACACAGACCGTCGATGAAGCGCTTTAGACCCCCTTCCTTATCTGCACCTTTCAGGAGCCATTCCGCGTTCCTGCTGATGTAATCGCCGGCGGTGGCCGCACTGGTCATGAGGTTATCCGCATTTCCATCGCTCAGTATTGCGGTGGTGTGCTTTCTCAGCTTCCTCAGGACGCTTATGGCGACGGCGAGTTCGGAGGAGTCGGCAACCAAGAAGCCGTGCCTCGCCGCTATGCTCGCTGCTTGCGGGCCATAGACAGGATGGCGGCACATCTGTTCGAAGGCGGAAAAATCTGCGTCGAGCTGCGCATACACAGCATCGAGTCCCTTCTTGATGTCAGCGGCCATGGCGCCTCTCGATGGAACAGCTTGGTTATTGCTCCGCTCCCGTTGGATTATAGAGGATATGGTGTTTCTCCCGACGCCGAGCTTGCTGGAAATATCTATGTTGGTGCGTCCCTCTGCGTGCATCGCTATGATCGACCTCTCAACCTCCGGTGTTATTGTCATTCAGCATGTATGGCCCCTTCCTGCGATTTAACGTTTATCATGCCTGAACCGAAAGGCACCGTGATGCACACCCATGCACGATTCCCGCACAAAAAATGCCTTCTTCTGCACTGTTTCTGCACAAAAACTGCTGAAAAAGCGACCAAACAATGACCGATTCCTCCCCCCTTTCACCCCTCCCGCCGGGGTCACTCCCCAGTTCGCGCATACGTGCATAGGCATCAGGAAATCTGAGCGTCATGATGCTCAGACTTGAGGGGGAGGGGTAGGTGGAAGAACAGGGAAAAGGGGTTAGGGCGTCGTTTCGCACCCGCCCTTTCTGCATCCGTCAGCGGTGCCTCCTATCGATTTGTATCTGCGCCGTAGGGCTTCCCTTACCCGCGGCAGTGTGGAAGGGCAGATCAACAGGTGCGCATGCATCTGTATGATTACCGATTCGCTCTGATCGAGCGCCATGACTTTCCCGCATCCATTACAGCGGGCAGTGCTGAAAAATGGTTCACTCATTTTTACCTCGATTCCTGTATCGGTCAAAAAAAGGGAAAGAGTTTAAAACTGGATGCCTGACTCCTTCTGCGACATCCCGATGAGTTCTGCGGCCTCTGCATTGGTCAGCTGTGCATTCATCAGCCGTGCAGGGAAGAGTCCGAAACTCAGGCCGAAGCGTTCGTTGTCGTCCATGCCCTTGTATATAGCCTTCAGGTCAGCCATTGCATAACCTCAATCATGCTGCCGGGCAAAGAAAGTGACAGTGCCTGCCTGCCGTCCAACCCCATTGTTCAATTCACCAAAATGCAGGGTTAGGCGTTCGTCCATATGATGACAAAAAAGATTGAAAGAAAGTGTTTTACTGCCCCGGCTGTGCGGCCGGCTTCCTGGCTGTCTGCTCCTGCACCTTTCCGTTCTCTGTCTTCGGCTGGCGCACAACCATGCCGTTGGCTTCCGCGAATTCCTCCATCCCGTCAAAGCGCTGCCCCTCGAACGCTCCCTCCCCTGCGTACCGGAAGCCAATCTGTTTCATTCTTGCGAGCAGTGCCTTGAACTTCTCTTCGTCGACGAATTTCTCGAGCGCCAGTGTCACCCTGCTGCCTCCGTTTCCGTTGCCGTTCTTCCTGTAGTAGAAGAACGGCTGCACCACTGCCTGCGCTAGATACTGTTCGAACTCAGGCTTTCCCGAGGAGCAGAGCAGCCTTCTCAGCTCGCCGAGTCTTTCGGTCTGTTCTCTTACCCACTTTTCAAGTTCAGTGTTTTCCATATTGCCACGTTACCTCGGTCACCCAAAAGAAGAAGAAACACAGACGAGCATAGGTGGCGGAGACGTGTGGCAGGCATGACGAACCAACCCTTTCATCGACAGGCTGAAAATTGTCCGTCATTATCAGCGGGTGAAACGGTGCGTGAAAGCTTTTTTATTCCTGTTGCCTGCGAAAATGCATAAATTTGTGATCTCAGATGCTCTCAGGAAACAGCGTAATAAGGATTCTCTATGTTGACGATGAGCGTTTTCTGCATGAGCCTTTCAAACTCTTCATGGAAAAGGACGGAGAATTCAGCGTCGACACCGTCCCGTCCGCTGAAGAGGCACTGGAAAGGCTCTCTGCAGGGCGCTATGATGCTGTGGTGTCTGATTACCAGATGCCGGGAATGGACGGCATTGGTCTTCTGAAGAATCTTCGTTCCACAGGCAGAAAAATACCGTTCATTCTCTTCACCGGCAGGGGAAGGGAGGAGATCGTCATCGATGCGGTAAACAGCGGTGCCGATTTCTACGTTCAGAAGGGCGGCGACGTTCTGCCGCAGTTCACTGAACTCGCGCATTTCATCAGGAATGCCGTTGATCGCAGGAGTGCAGAGGAGCGTCTCATTGAAACGGAACGTAAGCTCTCCTCCTTCTTTGCCCACACCCCGGATGCCATCGTCCTCTTTGACGGTGACGGTCATGTGCTGAACATGAACACAGCGGCCGAGCGGCTGTTCGGAACCACTGAAAAGGAGATCGCGGGCCACGTGCTCAAACTGCGCGACGATGACGCAACAGCGAGGTTCGTCGAAATATTTCGCAGAACTGTAGCCGGAGGTGTGACCATCCACCATGATGAGACGATGAAGCGTGCCGACGGCGGCACGGTATACCTGAGCGCAAACACAACACCGATAAAGGACTCATCCGGAGGCACGTCGTTCGTCGCCTGCACCATAAGGGACGTTACGGACAGGACCCGGTCGCAGACTCTTGTCAGGGCGCTGCATGATGCTTCCGTTTCGGTGCTCAGGGGAAAGACACTGGCGGACACGCTGCGTTTCATATGCGGAGCGATTGCAGACATATTCGCATTCAGGGCGGTAGTCATATTTCTCAAGAACGAGGACGGATCGGTCACAGCCCTGGCGAAGGCCGGCAGCGCTCCAGAATACCCGATGGAGACGACAATAAGGTGGGATGAAACGCCCGAAGGGCAGTCGCCAACAGGAAGGGCGATGCGCACGGGGAAGGTGCAGTACGGCAGGGCTGGTGACGCCGACTTCGGCATATGGAGCGAAATCATAATCGGGAGGGGATACGACTCCGTGCTCTCCCTACCGATCCGGTTTGAGAACGAGATAATAGGCGCAATGAGCATCGGAGGCAACGGCGTTGACAGCCTTCCGAAGGATGTCACAGACCTGATAGTCAATGCCACGGACACCGTGGGGATTGCCATAATGGCGGCACTGCACTCGGAGAGGCTGGGTCTCCTCGAGCATCTCCTGAAACTGGACAGCCAGGCAGCTTACAAGGAAAGGACGCACACCAATGGAGTGCACTGACCGGTTCGCACCGCCCTGTTGAGGGCATTACGCACCGCAGATTGCTGCCCTTTTTTTCAGCACGGGTTCGGCTCTCCTTTATATTTGCAGATAAGGATACCAGACCTCGGATATGAAAGAAGACAGGGACGGCAATCCAGCATTCATCTACACCGGCATCCGGGTGAAGGACATGGATGAGTCAATCGCGTTCTATACCAGAGTGCTGAACATGACAGTTGCAGAAAAAAGGGAGAGGACGGAACCCACGAAGGGCGAAGTCATTACACTGAAGAGCAGGCACTCAGGCCAGCTGCTTGAGCTCAACTGGTATGCCGGGGACAGCCCTTATTGCTCGGAATACAGGAACGGCGAGGAGCTTGGCCATCTTGCTTTCGAAGTTGACAATCTTGAGTAATGTATCAAGGAATTGCATTCAAATTGTGTGAAGATTGAAATAATGCCGGGCGAGATAAGCGGATGGGAGGAGTGGAAGAAGACGTTTATCAAAGATCCCAACGGCATCCGGATAGAATTCCTTTAGAGAATCAAGCGAAAATAAAAAACAAAAGAGCAAGAATGATTGATAAATGATAGTACAAGGGAGTTAAATTGAAAAGGAAGTCAATTATATGTTCATTCAACCTAAGTCAAAAAATCAGATCCGGTCCAGTAATACTATGACAAGACGATAGGAAGAGAGTGGCATGACTGAAACGGTCGAAAAGAATAAATTAACAATGCATGCGGATCTGCGAATCATATTCGAGCTTGGAGAACAGCTGATCTCAAAAGATGAGGTTGCCCTAGCAGAGCTCGTGAAAAATTCTTATGACGCTGATGCGGAGGAGGTGAAAGTGAAATTTTCATCCGAGAGTATAATCGTATCAGACAATGGCGCCGGGATGGACATTCATGATATACAAAACGGCTGGCTCCGAATCGGCACTGGGATAAAGAGGACGAAACCTCTCACCCTTAAGGGAAGAAGAGTTCTGGGTGAAAAGGGAATTGGCAGATTGGCCGCCTTTAAGTTAGGCTCAAGAATCGAACTGGAAACTAAAAAGGAAGGACAACGAACCATCAGGCTTAGAATGGAGTTCCCTGCAGGCTTTAGCCCTGATGGTGAAAAAACCGATGAAAAACCCCAAGACGTTGAGAACTTTGTTGTCAGCCTGTCTGACGTCAACTCGTTTCCCGTATTCACGGGAAACGCACCACACGGTACAACAATCATGATAAGTGAACTGAAGGAAGTCTGGAATAAGGACAAGATTGGAAAAGTCAGGGATTTTCTCTCCAGGATCGTCCCACCAGTTGATGCGCAGAATAGCACACTCTCGATATTCCTTGAAACCCCAGAAGGTGTCGAAAAGCTACAGCCGCCTAGGATAGTCTACAATCCCCCATATAAGCTGGAAGTGGTGGTGCAGGAAAATGGTAGATATGCCGGAACACTGAAATTCAATACGGCAGGTTTCACAAAGGAAAAAACGGTTGAAGGCGATCTGACAGAACTTAAAGAAATTGGATGGAGTATGGTGAAGTCAGTCGGACTAGGTGGATTTCGCTTTGAGCTTTCCGCCTATGACTTGGACATGAATGAGATAAAAGGGTCGCGAAGAGAATTGAGCGGCATTTCGGGTATTTCGCTTATAAAAAACAATTTTCCGGTAATTCTGCCCGGTGTTGACTGGCTCGGATTGAACCTGAGAAGGGTCAATAATCCTACGACGAGGTTAAGTACAAATCAAGTGATAGGAGCAATTTTTGTTGATTCCTCACACAATCCGAATATCATCGAAAAAACTGATCGACAGGGGCTGCTTGAAAACGTTTCATTCGAGATTCTTAAATCATCGGTTGACGCTTTGATGAGGATACTTGAATTGGAAAGAGTGAGAATTCGTAAAGGGAGGAGATTATCAAAAGGAAGCGTACTGCAGCGCCTTGACGCAGCACCATTGAAAGCAATAGCCAGATCACTTCCGGCAAAGGAAAAGGCTCAACTTCTGGATTATGCCAGTGGAATCACCGAAATCAGGGCTGAGCTTGAAGATCTTCTGCTCGGTAGGGACAGAATGGCAACTCTCGGCCTCCTTTCCGCTAGGCTTGTGCACGAGGGGCGAAATGCTCTCGCAAGGCTTATAGATAATGCAAGCCTGATCGAAAGCGACACTGTCGAATCCATTGAAGAAATGAGGAATTGGGCAGGAAGAATGACAGAATCTGTTAAAATTCTAAACAACTTATTCCAAAGCCTGGATCCCTTATTGCGTTTTAGAAAAGCCCACGTTGAAAATGTGGATATGCGAAGGATTTCGGATGTACTCAGGATGCTCTACGAACCCGATCTGAGGAAGGAGGGAATACGTCTCGAGTTCTTGATAGACCCCATGATGGATGAATTCAAGGCGAATCCGACCGATTTCTACGTCGTTCTTGCAAACTTGTTTGACAATGCAGTGTACTGGGTGAAGAAGAGTCACAGAGACAAAAGGATAATAGAGGTAAGAACTAAGAACATTGCAGGAAAAGAAGTTGAAATTGACGTTGAGAACAGCGGTCCGGGAATTTCGGAGAGCCAGAAAGATATCATATTCGAACCCGGCATATCTTTTAAGGATCCGCCAGGCACTGGCTTAGGTCTTGCGATAGTAAAAGATATAATTGAATCTTACAAAGGCGAAATCACCGCTAGAGAGGGATGGAAATACAAGGGGGCATGTTTTGTTATCGTTCTTCCATTGGCGCTAGGAGGGAAGAAACAATGATACAGGTAAGTTATCTGGTTGTTGAGGATGATAGCGATGAACGAAAAACTATTATTGAACACATACGGAGCGTTGTTAACGAACTCAAAAGCACAGGACAGGATCAGATCGCAGTTACAGAAATAGAAGAATGCGATACTTTCGAGAGATTTGAAGAGCTAAACAACCATAATGGTGATACCGGTCCCGATATTATAGTACTGGATTTGAAGCTCGGAACCGTGGAAATTGAGAAAACTATCAGTGAATCGAATTTCATCAGAAGAAAAGAAAAACTGGTAATTTTCATAGTTTATACTGCATTTGGCTCTGATCCTCAAGTGAAACAACTCGAGAATGTCTTATACAGGGTTGTGGTAAAAGGTTCAGATGGAATTCGCAAGTGGCTCAAAAGTTACTCGAGCCTGATAATCAACTTGAAAAAATTTGAATCCGAGATAAGTGTTCAGATGAAGAAATTGAGAAACGAGTCTGCTGCTGCTCTTCTGGGAGTCTCTGAAGAAGAATTGCCGGATGAGCAGGGGCTGGTGGAAATAACAAAGGCAAGGCTTGTTTCCTACCTCATGAATTATCCTCTCTCGGCAGATGAGCCGGTAAATAACGCTGTGCTGAGCGCCGCCGAGACAATAATCTTCCCTCCCTTACGGGCTAGTGATGATGGTACCCTTCCTATTGCTATGGGGGACATAATGAAAGATCAGGCAGGGAAGAGATGGGTGGTAATTTCGCCGACTTGCGACCTTATGATCCGGAAGAACGGAAAGCCAAAGACGGACAGTGTTATAGCTCTTAGAAGTTTCGATTCCGTAGATGAAATCTTGAAATGGAAGGAGATGAACATCAACAAGTGGAGAGTCATAGATGATAATAAAGACACAAGGAGACTTTATCGCGTGCCAAGTACAATTTCTTCAGGAAAGGTAATTTTGGTCCACACCAGATGTTTGAAGGTGTTCTTATTTGATGATATCAAAGGTTTTGAGAAACTGGCAACCATTGCGACTCCTTATGCTGAGGAACTTCAGAATGCTTTTGCAAGGGATGTCTCAAGAATTGGCGTTCCTGACGTAAGTCCGCCTCAGGAAGACCTCTGGAAAAGTTTTAAAGGTGATAGAAACTGAGTGGAGTAATAACCTGTTTCACAACAGATGTTACAATGGAAACATGGCCATCGGGCGTGAATCTCTTTGGATAGGCAATGATTCATGACTGCAAGGATTTGCATTTTGGAAATATTTTCAGGGGCGGGTGGCTTTTCTGCATCGATCGACCGGAAAAGGTTTCAGCTTGCGGGGGCTGTAGACTCTGATAGAAAGGCATTGGCGGTCTATCACAATAACAATCCGAGCACGCCATTGATTGAGTGTGACGTCGGAAATATCGCAGATTTCAGGACACTTGTAAACAAAAGGTGTAGAATATTGATTGCTGGCCCCCCCTGTCAGGGATTTTCAGTTGTCGGAATGAAAACAAAGAGAGAACTGGCGGAGAAACAAGCATACGACTCAAGAACCGACCCGAGAAATACGCTCCCTCTTGAAATAGCTAGAGCAGCAGCACAGGTCAAACCCGATATTGTAATTACCGAAAATGTGCCGGCAATGAATGGCCACATAATCCTGCATGATGGATCGGAAATGAGTGTAACATCCCTCTTGAGGCAGAAACTGGAAGAGACGGGTTATTACGCGAGTGAACCCTTTATGCTTGATTCTTCAAAACTAGGTATATCCCAGCGCCGAAGAAGAACATTCATGGTTGCATCACTTCATGAACCCGTTGATGCGGAATATTTTATTCGCGCCGAATCGAAATTTTTTGAGTATACAGGCGTGAAGACTGTTTGGAATGCCATAGGTGACTTGGAACATATCCCGACAGTGCATCCGGGACAGGAGATTTCAGCCACTTTTCCAGATCACATATCGAGAATACCAAACACTGATGACCTAAAGATCATAGCCGCACTCAGACAAGGGGAGAATTATTCGACCCTTCTGAAAAGGCTTCCTGAAGTGGTTGAGGGGCGAGCACATAAAATATATTCAACGAAGTCATTCCATGATAAATTTTATAGGCTTAAATGGGCATCCCCTTCTAGAACAATTGTTGCGCATCTGGCCAAGGACGGAAATTCATTCATCCATCCGTCAAAAAACAGATCGTTATCCGTAAGAGAGGCGGCCCGGATACAGTCATTTCCGGATGCATTTAGGTTTTGCCAGAAAATGACAACTGCTTACCGGCTCATAGGAAATGCAGTGCCTCCCAAGATGGGAAGATTCGTTATAGAAACCGCTGCGGAAGCATGTGGTCTCATTAAGGAGTCAAAGTAGCCGTTTGTGGGGATACTTAACCTTCAGTAAGCTACGCAGCCTTGTCAGCTCTGAGATTATTCTATCCGCTACAAGGAAAGGATCTGATCTTATTTCATGTTCCCATATCCTTATTACCACCCATCCATTCATTCTGAGAACACTGTTATTTTTTGTATCACGTTTGGCATTGTTATCAATCTTATTTTTCCAGAATGCAGTATTAGTCTTGGGCTCCCTGTAACATTCAGGGCACTTGTGCCAGAAACAGCCATCAACAAATACAGCAAGTTTTTCACGGACAAATACCAAATCGGGTCTTCCCTGCAGTGAATAGGCAACACGGTATCTCCTGACCCCTTTTGCCCTCAGTGCCATTCTTATCATGATCTCAGGTGTGGTGTTTGTACCCTTGATCATCGACATATTGAGGCTACGCTCCTTTTTCGTCATTACATCGGTCATTCCAACTCCCCTGATCATTCAGTGCGATCTATATTTTCCCAATGCCGAATTGTTCCGTCCCCTTAAAGCCATGGACAAAATTGACAAATAAGGGAGAACGAAAAGTGCTCAAGGAATGGAATGAGAAAGAGGATAGTCCGGTGGGAGAACAATGACAGTGAGGACAAAAAGGAGATGGCAGCCTGAAGAGAAGCCCGCAGTCATCAAGGAAATACAGGAGAAGAGTCCGGTAGTCGAAACGTGCACGAAGTACTCTGTCGATCCCACGATGTATTACAAGCGGAAGGAGAGCTACGACACCTTCGGCATCCGCGGTCTCAGATCGAAGTCACCCCTTTTTTGCCTGCAGCACGGGGAGGATAAAGCCACATATCTGACCCTCCGTTTTTCTCTAAATACTCATGGATGCCTTCAGCTATCCTTATTTCCTCCCTGATGATTGGTAACAATTCTTTCAGCCTCTTCTCCTTCTTCTCCTCTTCATTACTCAGCGTGGCAATAAAGTCGAATCCTTCGGAGTGTAGAATTGTGCGAATCTGGACATTCTCGTCCAATGTAACGAATCCATACCGCAAATATGGATAAATCAGTTTATGTGCACGCGCCTTGTCCGAATATACTATGGCGTCGTGGGTGGTGGAGAACTTACCGCCCTTGACCTCAATCGCCAATAGCGGAATTGTCTTTTCAGACTTCGATTTGACTAGTATGTCAACTTCGTAGGCACCCTCACCGCGGACATTATAGGTGGTAAGCTTACCATCTTTCATCACTACGCGGTATCCCAGATACGCACTGCTTGTCACATTATAGCCCGTAAGGTTCGCTTGCAAAAATTTCACAAGTTTGCTCTTGACATCTCCTTCTACCACTGTTCAATCACTGCCTGCACTTGTCATTTTTCCACCGTGTGAATTCTGGGGTTGGATAAGAATGTTTCCTTGTTCGCGGCTTTGCTCCGAAACCCGTTCTGCTCCTGAATTCAGGAATCTGCTTCCGGATTCCGCCCGCTGGGCATTTCGGAACAAAGCCTGTCTGCCTTCGGCGTCAGGTCAACAGTGATATAGCGGACGTTCTCTAGAATTGGGAGGCATGTCATTGCGCACGGTGTCGCCTCAGAAAGAAGATCCGCCGGGCGTCTTTTCCATGTGCCTGCACCTTCATCCTCCTGAACAAGTCGGTGACGTCGAGAATCCTGAGACGCTCATCTGGTGCCATGCTGTCTGTCAGCACCCTGTGGACGTACTTCGTGTATGCCCTCGCAAGATAGTTTATCTCGGGCCTGAACGCATGCGGGGCGCCGTTCTGCCCCGAAGCCACTGACCGCTTCTTCGCCTGGGGGACGGGACCGTTCGTCTGTCCACTGCGCCTTTCTGCCGGACTTCCTCTTCGGCACAGCCCTGGCGCAGCCGCACACTGCGCAGTTCGTCCTGCTGCCCGCTGCATCCGAATAGTGGAACCAGTCGCCGTACAGGTCGGTGATTGTGTGCGAGCAGAACCTGCAGATTGAACGCTGCATGGACGTGCCATTCGTTAAAGGATATTTAGCGGTGACCGGCGGAATGACGATGTCTTTCCCGCAA
>DAHXLZ010000271.1 GCA_027365715.1 Methanomassiliicoccales archaeon
ACTCGAACAGCTCAGCCTCGTCATACAGCGGTTCACCCCCACATACGTGGGGAATACGATCTCAGCGATTTCATGATCTCCCGGTTCTCCGGTTCACCCCCCCATACGTGGGGACTCCCGATTATTATTCAGCCGGATTGATGGGTATGACGGTTCACCCCCACATACGTGGGGAATACAAGCGATGAGCCCGAGAAACTCCATCCTTTTCACGGTTCACCCCCACATACGTGGGGAATACGGGCAAACGCTTTGCGTGCTTGACCGATATGCCGGTTCACCCCCACATACGTGGGGAATACATTGACTCGAACAGCTCAGCCTCGTCATACAGCGGTTCACCCCCACATACGTGGGGAATACGCATAGATGCCTGCCATGAGGCGGGCTCACCTCCGGTTCACCCCCACATACGTGGGGAATACTCTTTTATATAGTCACAGCGGGCCTACGACTTCTGTAGGTTAGATTCATCCAATTCCAGTATAAGTGTGATGCCGTCTTTATCAACCGATTCTCGATTACGGATTCCATGAGCACGCATTGAAAAACCTTGTTCAGAACTGTCACTCCATATCATGACGACACTCCCTTTTCCCGCACTCTTCTTGCATTTTTCCCATAATTTCTCTCGTACCATTGCGTTAATCCTGCCTATGAACACACCCGCCTTTGGCTCGATAAGCCATCGGCTCATTTCGCCACGCAATGACTGGGATGCATTCTCAAGAATGAAAACTATCATCTTTTTCCTCCTCATCCCACAATGGAGCGGGAAGCGCGCCGTCCTCATCGTAGTCTCCGGGAGCATGTTTGATTTCCTCGATCCCGAGCATTTTATGAACGTCGTTTACGATCCGGGATAGGAGTCTGTTTTCGCGGAACCGATCCCTTAAGCCAACTCTGACTCTGTGCTCAAGATCTGCCGTGCCGGAAGAGACAGCTGAGAAAGCGGCTGGAATGGTGATATCGACTTTGTAGAGATCGGCTACATCATAAACAAAGGAAAGTTGCTTTCCAGTATGGATGAAACCAAGCGCGGGGCTGAGACCACACGACACTATTGCAGCATGGCTGATTCCATAAAGGCACGAATTGGCGCATGAAATCGCACGGTTTATTGGGTCTGATTGCCGCCATTCACCTCGATCGTATTTCCGGCCTCTCCAGCTGATATTGTAATCTCTGCCAGCAGATACGTAAGCTGCCCTTACCCTTACGCCCTCCATTCCTCGCAGTTCGTCAAGTGTCTTCCCCTTCACATCGAAGTCGTTTCCGAATCTCATTGCATACATCCTGCGAGCTATCTCAAGGCGTCTCTCTGGATCTGAGGCGAGTTTTGCCTGAATGATTAAATTGCCCGCATGCCTTGTCTCTCCAGTCCCGGCCGCATAGAAGCGCACACCTTCTTCTCCAACCCAAATTGCGGAACAGCCGTTGTCGGCTAGCGCTCGCACAGCAGCATGCGTCAGGGAGGTGCCGGGACCTATGAGAAGCACGCCAAGAGAGGCGCAGGGGATCTTGACAACTCCCTTCTCATCATGACAGGATATTGATTTTTCATCCTGATCTATTTTGCAGTGTTCCACGTAGATGTATGATAAACTGTCTCGCAATTTCGGAAGCTCACGCATATCTCTACTCATAAAAGAGTTCCACCGGTGCAACTGAAAGCAGACCGAAACCAAACCCCTTTGCACTGCCTATTCCTTTTTTTATGGTGGAAATAAATATATCTGGATTCTCAACTTCCAGTATTCCATCAAAGAGCACAGCGATGAACTTGACAGACAATGGAGTTTCAATGTTCTTCTTGCCAGACACAGTATCGGGGTTGCGTATTGTGACGCCAATAATCCGAAACCCTCCCCCGGAAGCTTTCCGTTCTAACCACGCCTTCTGTTCATGCTCCCTGAGGAGGCCGTATCGCTTCTTATCACGTTTTACCGTCGGATTGGCAAGAAGACGAAAAGCTAGCCTTTGGCCCTGATGTAGGTTAAGCGAAAACTGCTTCGTTTCCACCGGCGATGCTGTATAGCCAGACAAATCTTCAAGTCTTTTCCACTGTGGTTCCTTGTCCGACTGGACAATGACTGGTACTGTTCCGTCAGCTTCAGGTGGCTCTATCCTGAACAGCACCCTGCCAGGACCACCGTCGGAAGTGTCAGGAAATGCACGGAGAATTGTTCGGTGGGCTTCGTAAATATTCGCCACATCACGACGCACGTTCCTGTTCGACAGATTCAACCTGAGCCGTGATAGGTACATATTCGTCACTTCCCTCGGGGACAGGGGTTGTCCACCCATCCCTGTTTCACATACCTCATGGTGAATTTTCGTTCACTGAACGATACAGGCACATCCAGCCTCGGCTCTCCCTCGCCACGACCGCATTCAAGCACAGTCCTGAGACGGTCATTATCATTTTCGCGCTCATGCGTCCGTCCAAGCCATTCTGAAATGCGAACAACATCGTTCAATGCGCCAGTTTGAAGTCTTCTCTCAACCAGAATAGGTGCGCTCGGGATGAACGACTTTCTCCCGAGGAACAAAGCCCATCTTGGTTTTGAAAGGGCGTTGGAAATCTCAAGGAGAAGGTCGTTATCCCCTTCAAGGAAAACTTGGAAGCAGCCATCGGCAAGATAGTATCTGTTGGATACGACCGTATCAGGCGTTGCACCGCTGGCCTTTGGAACGTTCTGCACAGTATGAAAATCATTTGCAAGAAAGCCTTCCCGCTCCACGCGGACGGCCATGCGTAGCGCGGCAAGGTCTGACACATCAGCCGTCCTGGGTCGGCCCAATGCTGAACACAGCAAACCTATGACACCGCTCTTTGACGGTTCCCTTGCCGTATCCCTCTCTGTGAACCTGCTGTAGGTCCCCCATGATTGCAGCGGCCCCTCAATTCGGAGCCGGAGAATGGACACTATTCAATGCCCCCTCTACTGTGGAGATGAGTTCTGGAATGGTATCGACCTTCTTGCCATCTTTAACCGTCCACTCTACCTGGGCATCACCAAGAATAACCAAACCCGTCGTGGCAATATCATCTTTGCCATACATCCTCATGATTGCCCCCCAGTAACTGTCTAGCGCAGCGATGGAGTTTGTGATAAGGTCACCTCCCTTCCCGCTCCAGACAGGTTTGGCGAAGGCGTTTGCAAGTGATATCGGTTGACCTCCTTTCCGCACCACGGCGAAAACCATATTTGGCGGGTTGTGGGCGGCCATCGAGTTCTGTTTTCCGCTGGGTATTGCAGAAACCGAGGCCCTGATGAATGCTTTAATCGCCCGCATGGCGAGTTCCGGCTCATTCTTAAGGTTGTTTTTCAGCTGCTCTACATCGATTACGCTGTATCTATAGAAGCAGGCACTGTTGTATTCAACCGTGCCCATCATACCGGCACCGGTGTCCTCGTCCCTTTGAAGATCATCCACCGCCGTGAAAAAGTCCATCTCCATGCTGACCCTGTGTGTCGATAACGCATGAGCTACCTGACAGGCGGCATCGATTTTCAAACCCGGCCTGTCCGCCACCATTCGACCGAAGAGCGCAACATCGACGGCCCGTGTGGTGTCGGAAATAACCTCCCTAATCCTCTTGCTCAATTCAGGGGAGAGCGTCGCCTTTGTCTCCTTTTTGCTCTTTTTCGAATCCGGTAACTTGCCGCCGACTTCTGCAGGCACTGTTTGTTCTCCGATCTTAGCAAGTTCATTCCAACTTTCTATGCAGAGGTCGACAAGTCGACCAACCTCATCCTTTCCAAGAAAGAGGAGGTATTCGGTCTGGTTTTTCTCTTTGGAATGTAGTTCGAGGGCTTCGAGAGCGGCCTTGACGACAGCACGGGCTTCATCTTCGTTTTTTCCTCTTTCCTTTAGTGCGCCTGTGATGTGATCTATAATCAGCTTGGTCCTCAGGCCAAGTTCGCTGGAGGCTACAGTGCCGTCCTTTTCGAACTGTTTACGTATAGAACGTTTCAGGCATTGGCTTGATATGCGCGCACGCCTGTAACCACCAAACTCGCAATCCTTTGGAGAATTGGTATCATCCCGATTCAAACAGGACGGGGCAAAATTCTGCAAAATGTGTAATTCCACGTACATTTCCATTCCTCCTATATGTCGCCTTCAATCTCATTGTCCTTGCTGTTCATCTCATCATCCCTCAACTGAATTTGCTGTCCCTGCCAGAATGATCTGGCCCACTGCTTCTGGGTATACCTGTCATCGTTATTCCAATAAATGATGTCGTGCAGCAACTGGTTCCAGTCCACAGGCACTGAATTCGCCTTGGCAAGTGAGACTGAATGGCGCAGATGATCTGCAAGTCCGTCCCTGTGGGTGTTGAGAATCGCAACAAACCTACTTTCAATGCTGTTGCTGCCG
>DAHXLZ010000310.1 GCA_027365715.1 Methanomassiliicoccales archaeon
TATGCCGTGGACAGCAAGGGCGAATACACTGACAGAAGCGCACCTTACTTTTACACGCGCCTGTCTAATCCCACTGTTCGCGTCGTTGAAAGAAAATTGAGCCTGATGGAAGGGACTGACGATGCTGTTGCATTTGCAAGCGGCATGGCGGCAATATCGACGGCAGTTCTGCAGGTGATTGGAAGGAAGGGTCACATCCTCTCTGTACGCGACCTGTACGGTGGAACACATTCTCTATTTTCGGAAGTTCTTCCGGATATGGGCCATGAAGTCACAATGTTCGACCGCGGAAGTGTATGCGCCCTTGAGTCAATGATACGCGAAAACACAAGGGCCGTGTACGTGGAGACTCCAACAAACCCAACGCTTGATATCTATGACATAGAAGAGGTGTTCCGGACGGCGCATGCCAATGGTCTCATCACGATAATAGACAATACATTCCCGTCGCCGGTAAATTTGCAGCCTGCGGCGATTGGTGCGGATCTGGTGATTCACAGTGCCACCAAGTACCTCGGCGGGCATTCAGACATAATTGCCGGCATGGTGGCTGGCAGCGGCAAACTGATTTCGGGAATCAGGTCAATGCAGTCTGTCCTCGGCGGGAGCATGGATCCGTTTGCAGCATTCCTCCTCGAACGGGGAATGAAAACGCTTGAACTGAGAGTGAGAAAACAGAATGAGAATGCAATGGCCATTGCCGAATATCTTCAGGGCAGGCGTGAAATATCCCGGGTCCTTTATCCCGGTCTTCCGGCGCACGAGGGCCACGACATCGCTTCCAGGCTCATGAAGGGCTATGGCGGTATGCTTTCATTTGAGTTGAAGGGCGGAGGAAAGGCCGCTGAACGGTTCATAAAGAAGCTGAAGATTGCCAGGGTCGCCGCGAGCCTGGGTGGAGTCGAGTCGCTTGTGACCATACCTGCCACGACTTCACACAGGCAGCTGTCTGGGTCCGAGCTCAGGGAAAGAGGAATATCAAGCGGGCTCGTGCGATTCTCCGCCGGTATAGAAGATGCCGATGACCTCATTGCTGACATTTCCAGAGCACTCGGGTGATCGCATTTCAGAGAATGAAGTGATAAAGAGGGGGGCAGAAGCGGAAATCATTCCTGCCGTGTTTCTCGGCCGCAGGGCAGTTGTCAAGAAGAGAACTCGGAAGCTTTACAGGGATGAAGGGCTTGACAGGAGAATTACCTCATACAGAATCAGGAACGAGGTCAGATGCATCATCGCGGCGAGAGCGGCCGGCATCAGCGTTCCCAGGATATATGATGTTGATGAGAAGGAGGGAACAATCACCATGGAGTTTATTGACGGCAGAAGGCTCAACCTTTTCATACAGGAGTCGAGTGACGACGAACGGCATCTCGCCGAGAAAAGGCTGGGTGCCGATATAGCTCTGCTGCATCGTGCCGGAATCGCGCATGGCGACCTGACAACATCGAACATTATTCTTCGGGAAGGAAAACTCTGCTTCCTCGATTTCTCGATGGGCTCAAAAGGTGCCGGCATCGAAACGCTGGGTGTGGACATCAGGCTTTTGAAAGAAGTATACCGTTCAACCCATTCAGAATTTGAGGATGAGTTCAGTATTATCGCCGGGGCTTATGTCACAGCAGGCGGTGACATGGCGGTTATTGAGAAAGCACACGAAATTGAATCAAGGGCGCGATACACCTGATTACAATTAAACTGGTTACAACCAATGACGGAAAGTACAGGGAATTCAGCAGCGCGCTTCTGCCGGCAGGCGTGAAACTGGAAAGGATTAACATCACGTATCCTGAGGTTCAGGCTGACACGCTTGAGGAGGTTGTCGTGTTCGGGATGCAGTGGCTAGGCGGAAAGATTCAGGAACCCTTTATCGTTGATGACTCCGGTCTTTTTGTGAATGCTCTGAATGGTTTTCCAGGCGTGTACAGCGCATACGCATACAGAACAATGGGAAATGGCGGCATATTGAAACTTATGAAAGGCAATGCCGACAGGAAGGCGATTTTCAGGACGGTGATTGGGGTCGCGATCAACAACCATATTTTTATTGTCGGCGGTGAATGTTCTGGAAGACTCTCTCTGGCTGAACGCGGAGCAAACGGCTTCGGATTTGATCCAATATTCATTCCATCCAATTCCGGGAAGACATTCGGCGAAATGAGCACACTTGAGAAAGAGTCTGTTTCCCATCGTGGCGCAGCAATTAAAAAGTTGGAGGAAAGGTTGAGCACAGAGGGCGTTATCTGAAGCCGATGTCCATTCACCGGGAAGTCCAGGCCGAAGGCTGAGTTTCCGTCTGTGTGCAGTGCGTCTTTGATGATGAGTTCATGCCCATGGTGACGCCCGAAATCCGCAACCGGTAGTCAGAAATTATTATAGATAGGCGCTTTCTGCCCTTGTTAAGGGTCCGTGGGGTAGTTTGGTATCCTTCCAGCTTTGGGAGCTGGTGACCCCAGTTCAAATCTGGGCGGACCCATGCCAGAGGGTCAATGACGAGGCGTCTGCCAGAACTGCCGTACCAAAGGCAGGCTGCATACATTCAACTGGCGCCATCTCTGCCGTTTCTGCTACAATATGTCTGTCACGCAGGCACGTGGAA
>DAHXLZ010000330.1 GCA_027365715.1 Methanomassiliicoccales archaeon
CCTCCTCTGTATGAGAACTCTCAATTTCACTCTTGCGGGTGAGCAGTTTGAGAAACTGATGAAGGAACTCATAGTGGAAGGAATACTGGGCAGATCATTCGGCACAGTTTCCAGATGGTGGGGCAGGAATGGGACTGAAAAGAAAGGTAGGGACATCGAGGAGATCGATATTGTCGCGTACTCCGAAACACGAAGTATGTCCTGCACAGATCTTCAAACCCGTAACCCACGAATTCGGCCAGGTGCCTGAACTTCAGAGGGTTCAGCTGCAACTGGCCGGTTCTTCTTCCGTAAAGAGGGCTTCTGTAGGAGAGCACTTCATTCTCCATCATACTGATTGATGAGCCTGAAAGAACAAGCATTACATTCATTTGCCCGAGTAAAGAGTCATATATTTTCTGGAAAACCGATGGGATGGCCCTGTTGGCCTGTATGAGGTATGGGAACTCATCTATGGCTATTATGATCTTTGATCTTTTTGCTTTTGCCTGAAATGAACTGCTGGAAACTAGAACAGAAAAAAAAGAGTGCCAATCATCAAAGTTGGCCTTAAGAATGCTGTCATCAGCAAGAAACTTTGAGATGATGGCCTTGAAGCTGTTGATGTTTTCCCTGTCTCCCTCAGATGTTGCAAGAAAATACACTCCCCTGTCACCTGTGAAATTGCTGATCAATTCGGTCTTTCCCACCCTTCTTCTTCCGTAAAGAACGAATAGCGAAGAGCCCCTGGTTGAGTAGGCATCTTCCATAATTTTCATTTCTTCAATCCTTTTTACAAACTTGTGTTGAGACATAAGTATTATACTTTAGTCACAACTAATATTTATGTGTATTCAAGATGAATTTATTGAACCTAATATCAGCAGAGTATTTCCTTAAAACATTAATCAAATCCCGTCCTATCCAAAGTTTCCCAATTTCCCAATAGATGCGGGTGAAAATAGATTGTCAGATGGACTTTAGTCAAGTTGTTGATTGATTCTGTAATCAACATGCATCACCGAGTGATTTTCATACAGATGCATCTCGATTTTCTATACTATGGGCAACCGGCGACTTTGTCTGCATCTCCATGAGAAGTTCGATAGTGTGGTTGTCTATTACGTAGTATATTTTAAATTAGACTACTTTAGAGTATATTTTTATACAAAGAACTATTATCGCAGTTCATGAAGTTTATCGGCAGAGAAGAAGAACTGTCTCAATTCGAGGATCGTTACAGTTCAGGAAAGGCGGAGTTCCTCATCGTATATGGAAGGAGGCGGGTGGGTAAGACTTCGTTTCTCTTGAAATTCGCTGAAAACAAAAAGTCGATTTATCTTCTCGCCAGGGAGACGACAACAGAGGAAAATCTCAGGAGGTTTTCTGAAGTTGTGTCAACGTGCATGAACGATTCTTTTCTAAGGTCAAATCCATTTACTTCCTGGGATGCTTTTTTTTCCTACTTTGCCGCAACAGAAGAGAGGCTTGTTCTGATCATAGATGAGTACCCGTATCTTACGGTACATAGGAGTCTTGCTTCCACACTTCAGGAACACTGGGACAGGAATCTGAGTAAGACAGCTTTATTCCTCGTCCTGTGCGGTTCTTCTGTATCTGCCATGAGCAAACTGATGTCAAGGGAATCTCCGCTGTATCTGAGAAGGACAGGGCAACTGGAAATCAGGCCCTTCTCCTTCCGGGAGGCGATACTTTTCTTTCCTAATTACAGGAATGTTGATAGGGCCATAGCCTATGCTTTACTGGGTGGCATGCCATCATATCTTTCACAATTCGATGAGCACTTTTCCATACGCGAGAACTTACTCAAGGCGGTTCGCAGGGATTCCATATTGTACAATGATGCGGAATACATCCTGAGAGAAGATTTCAGGGAAGTCAGGAATTATTTCTCGTTGCTTGAGGCGATATCGTTGGGGCACTCAAAGCCGCACGATATAATTAGCTGTACAGGGCTGGACAAAGGCACTTTTTCAAAATACATCCACGTACTTATTCAGCTACACATCGTCAAGAGGGTTGCTAACTATGATTCAAAGAGGAAATTCGTTTACAGCATAGCTGACAATTACATCCGCTTCTGGTTCAGATATATACAGAGAAACAGAGAAATGGTAGAGGCCAGCAAGACAAAGGAACTCGTTGATTTGATGCTGAAGGACTTACCGAATTACATGGGCGGGGCTTTTGAAGGAATCGTCTCAGAGTATGCGACTTCGACCATCTGCCAGAATCCACGGCCCTGGTGGCACAAAGGTGTGGAGATTGATCTGGTTTGCAGGGACGGGAACGTCACCATACTGGCAGAGGTTAAGTGGTCCGATCTTTCTGAGGGAGATGTAATGAAACTCATTGGAGAGTTAGATGCCAAGGCAACCTTTGTTCGGGGCAGAAAGAAGTTTCTGATATTCTGCAGAACTTCAAGCTCCAAGGCAGCAGTAACTCTTGACGACATATTGTCAGCATAGTGTTGGTGCGCGGGATCGCCAATTCAAAGAGATGCCACGCGAGTTAGACTCTTATTTCGATGCAGCACACCATATCCACAATTTCTGAAGTGCGAGGCTTAAGCCGGAATACCAGATCTTCAGCGATTGCTACGCCGGGACACGAACATCACGCACACTGCACTAAGCAATCACTCCAAGAGTGATGCGCCTACCACCACGATAATGTTTTTCCGCTCCCGGAAAAAAGATAACTCATACAAATCCCACCATGCCCATAAGTGTTCAAACATTGGCTAAGTCGTCGGGCGCATCGAAACTTCATTCAAAAACCATAGCTTCTATTCGGATGGTAATTTGATAATTTTTAGATTATGGCCTTTGAAAATTCTAAAATATTTGTCCGGTGTGTTAAACTTGCATTGATGATTTATTGCAACTGCGGCCATCATTGCATTTATCCTTGGAACTGGCATACCATTCTTTTCAGCCTCAATTTCAAGAAATGATGATAACTCAGTGTCTGCCCTGCTGAACGGCATTGCTGGAATCTGATCAACTATTATGCCGGGCTTTGAGCGTTTCTTAATATCATGGAGGATTTCATGGAGATTTCCCCAATCTGTTCTATGTGTTTCAAGTGACATTTCCCTCCAGGCTTGCAGGGAGTGTTCCTATGCGCTTCAATTTGCAACACACATTGTGCACGGCGATTCACGATTCTGAAACCTGAACACCCGTTTTCAATATTATTCGGTGACAAAATATTTAAACAGATGTCATGATAACAGCGTATGTCTTTTTGTCCTTCCTGCGGCAAACCTGTGAATGAAAACAGCAAATTCTGCAAATCTTGTGGCAACCCCCTTGATGAGTCAACACAAGACGGCAGCGCCCAGATTTCAGGACCTGTGACTAACTCGAGTATTGCGCCAGTTCAGCAACCTGCCATTGGACAGCCCCAGTCTCAAACCAAATATTGCCAGGTTTGTGGCAATCTCAATCCAGCTGGCGTGATCTATTGTCAACAATGTGGCTCAAATCAGTTTGCATTAACTCCACCGGCACGAATTAAGAGACCCACCGGTGTTACCATCCTTGGCGTAATTCAAATAATATTGTCACTGGTAGATCTGTATGTCGGTCTTTTGCTGGCCGCCTTTTTGAGCCTGTTCATTCCAGGGATAGGCATCATAGTTCTGATTATTTCACTGGTACCGCTATTCTTCGCCATAGCATTCATGACGGGTAGAAACTGGGGCAGGATATTAATGATGATAGGAGCTGTTCTTGAACTGTTCAACATACCAATAGGAACCATCATAGGAATTATCATCCTGTGGTATCTGACACGCCCTGGAGTGGTGGCATATTTCAAACAGCCACGCTGAAGAGTTAATTTGACAGAGGCGGGTTCAAAGGCGATGCAATCTCCGGGTTGATGGTGCATGAAATCAGTAACTGGATATTGATCCAGCAATCATGGCCAATTGAGCCTGATCATTTCAGGGAAAATCCGGGAATCCCGGTGTAACACACAGGTGTGCTATTCCTGGCTCAAGAAAGTCGCAAACGGCAGATGTGTTGTCAGGTGCACTGATGAGCATCGGCAAACCATTGAATGCCACTGGCGCAGCCATACCAGGAATGCCTAAATCAACGGCGTCGCCTCTCTGATAACGCCGGATGGTGACTTCTTCAGCACAGAAATGGTCACAGACTTGCAAATCCGGCCTATCGGATGATATTCCGCGGACTTTCTTCCGAACCGCCCATGCCCAGTTTGAGTACTTTCCTGTAAAAACCCAGCTCCAGATCAAGAGACTGTTTGATGCTTTCGGCCAATCTGAAACCATGCCCTTCCCCTTTGAACGTGACATAATCTGCCGGAATCCCCTTTGCTCTGATAGCCAGCACCATCTTTTCAGACTGGTTGGGAGGAACAACTTTATCCTCGAGACCCTGAAAGAATATCACCGGACAGGTGATATTTTCTGCATAATTTAGAGGAGATCTCTGTCTGTAAATTTCCGCACTCATCGGATATGGGCCAACGAGTTTTTCCAGATATCTGGATTCAAACTTGTGTGTTTCCTTCGCCAGTGCCTCAAGATCGCTTATGCCGTAATAACTGGCTCCGGTCCGGAATGTTTTCCTGAAGGTCAGAGCGCAGATAGCGGTGTATCCTCCCGCGCTTCCTCCCCTGATTATCAATCTTTCAGGGTCTGCGAGACCTATTCTGGACAGGTGGATGGCGGCGTTTGAACAATCGTCGACATCCGCAATTCCCCAGAGGCCGTTCAAGGAGTCCCTGTATTTCCTGCCATAGCCAGAACTGCCTCTGTAGTTTACATCCATCACAGCAAATCCCCTGGTAGTCCAGTACTGAATGCGCATATCAAGCGTGCTTCCTGCACTGCTTGTCGGCCCACCATGGGAAAATATCAGCAGAGGTGGAAGTTCGCCGTCGCGGGGGCGGAAGGACGGATTGACCGGCGGATAGTAAAGGCCGAACGATTTTTCTCCCATTGACGTTTCGAATTCTATGTGCACTGGAGATGAAACGAAGGCGGCGTCAATTGTCAGAGCTTTGGGAGAGTATACGGTGCGATATTTATCCGCTGACGGATCGAATTCAATAAGCGATGGCATTTCTGTAAAACTTCCACCAATGCAGTACACCTTTCCATTGGAGACGACGATGTCACTTACGCTGGTGAGAGGCAATGATGTTTCTGTCAGAATTGATGATAGGACATCCAGCAAAACCATCTTCCAGATTCCGTTACTGAGGTTGGCACATGCAATCAAATTGTCGCCAACCAGAGCGTAGGTTCGCAGGCCGAGGAGCCACTGCGGTCTGCCAAACTCCGATGCGTTCACACACACATGGTTTACACCTCCCTCCCTGAAGCAGTACATGTTCCACCAGTCTGTCCTGTCTGAAACGAAATAGATCGAGCCGTCCGATGCCCATTCCGGCTGAAAGATGGACTCCTTTGCGCTGCCTGCAATTCTTTTCTTACTGGCAAGCCTTCCCCGTTCATCAAAATCGGCAACCCAGAGTTCAGTCCCGTCCCAGGGCATGTCAGGGTGGTTCCAGCTTAGCCAGAGCAGTTTTCTGCCATCCGGACTGACTCGTGGATTCGAATAGAAATCCGAACCCGATTCTATTATCGACTGTTCGTCTGGAACCATGGTATTGATAGACATTATGCCGGTCTTCGCTTCACTGGAACCGTCTGAGTGGTCTTCTGTCACACATACCAGCCGCTGTCCGGACACATTTATGGAAAAATCGGCATAGCGCATTCCTGAGCTCTCCGTGATTGGCACCGGCTTTTCTCCGGGAAGAATTTTGTAAATTCTCTGATCTTCCAGGTTGGTGAAGTAAATGATTCCATGGCTGATCGCAATGCATTTGCCTCCATATTCATGGACGCGGGTCCTTATACTGAACTGCTCAGGAAGCACGTCTACAATCTTACCATTCCTTGCAGTCATCAGAGCGCTGCGTCCATTTTCAGATGGCCTCTGCTCAATCCAGTATACATCGGAGTCGTCAACTACGATGTCTGTCAGAGTGTTGATGCCGTATGCCGGCAATTCGGATAAAACCGGCGACTCCCACATTCCATACCCGGCAACATTCCTGGCATCCATGTCCTCTGCGAAGCAATCAACCGACAAAAAATAATGTGTTAGATGGCCGGTCACACGAACTTGTTTTTCCATCTGTCAAAAAAATATCCAGTGTTTTCTGTGAGCGTTCTGCTCCCGACTCCTGAATCGTTATAAAATCCGCCAGACCGTCCTCTGCTTTCATGCAACCGATAGCGGCCATATGCGCAATTGTCAAAGGCCGCGACCCGCATATGGCGCTAAACATTCTCCCGCCATTTGCGAAAGAAGGATTTTTCCAGTCAGGATGCGCCAAAAATAATTCCAGGCATCACTTCAGATCGGATTGAGGAATAGCCGGGATAGGATGAAATAGCATGCTAAATATGACAGAGAGCATGAGCATCTCTCTGAGAGCCGCGGCTTATACCTCCGGAGCAGATACACAGTTTACAGCAACATTCATCAGCCGGCCTGCATCGATCTGCTGTGCTCGATTCGGACCGGGGAGTGAGGTGACAACCGGTCACACAACAGTGCATGCTTTCGACAGCCAGCCGGGTCTTTCTTATGAGTGGCAACAGTGAATCTGCGAAAACATACCAGGATGTGAAAACTGTGTATGAAAACTCATGGCATCCGGTGAGACGGTTCCTGATGGATGCCACCCCCTTCTTTTCTGCCTGCTTTGCCGTCGAACTGCTGATAAGTTACACGTATGCACTTGAATGGATTAATTTGTTAAAAGTGTGGGTGTTCAACGGACATGCCATTGTTTTTAAATCCGCCCCTGCAAATGCATTGATCCTTCTCAATATTGGCAATTTGCTATTCTCGCCGGTAGTCTTTGTGATTTTTTACATCATGGCCTGGAGAATAATACGTGTCTGGTCATGGATTACCGTTGTCATTTTCATCCTGGCGGGGTCATTAATTGGAAACATGGCAGGCTACGTGCTTTTCTACTGGCCCAATGGTTTTTATTTCAGTGTTTTCGGTGGAAACTTGCAGTACTCAATCTGGGGCGGTTTGTTTTATTCGGTAATTTCGGGTGGCTGGTTACAGATCGCATTGATATCCACGGGTGGTGCATTTATCGGAAACATGAAAAGGACGGCAAAAGTGAGACTGCCGTTCATGTAAGGAACGATGCACTTTTTGCAGATACACGAATGAAATTGTGGAATTTCGATCCATCGGTTCCATAAGGCTCCAGCTCAGAACTCAGCCGGTGATATCCGTTTTGTCTGAAAGTGTTTACACATCATTTGAAAAGCACCCGCTGCAATCGTTTGCGTGAGCGCTGGTAAACTGCAGTCTGCAGGCGCTTACCATTTCCAGTGGCAAATCAATCGGTCTGTCCGGAAACACCTGTCGAGCCGGGGAATCTGAAAGCACAAGAACTCCTGTAAGTGCATGAACCGCATTTCTCATCAGCCGGAGATGCTTCCCTGTCCCCTCTGTCATACGCTTCGAGTGAATCGGCCAGCACGCTGTCGAACCGCTCAACATCTGCTCTTCCGACGGTGAATGTTTTCAGCGGATCTTTTTCATCAACAAAGAAGTTGACAAGCCGGACGCTGCTGCAGCCCGTGATTTTCATTACTGCGGATGCATAGACAAGGAGCTGGTTGCGATATTCGCCGGAGTGCGCCTGCGCTTTTCCGCTCTTGTAGTCCACAATGATGCAATTCTCCCCCTGTGAAATCACCATATCGAGTTTGCCGTTGAGTATCGCTCTGTTGTACCTCGAGCTGAACTGCATCTCCCTGAAGAGTCTTCCTTCCAGTGCTGCAGTTCTTGCCTCGCTTCCAGGCTCAGACTGCACGAATTTCATTGAACGGGAAGCAACATCGTCGTACTCATCGCCTAACGCACTTTTCAAAAACTCCGGCTCGCGTGAATTCACGTAGTCATAATGCTCCAGAAAACTGTGAATCATCACACCCATCCCCATGCTGCTTACTGCATGGCTCTCATTCTCCTCTGCGACAGGTCCGCTCCTGGAGAGAACAGTTTTGTAGTGGCAGACCATGAATTCGGCAATGGTTGTAGGGCTCACTGTGAACTGTTCTTTTCCTCTTGAAATGGAGACATCCAGGTCGAATGCGCTTCTGTCAATCCGGATGTCGGCCCGATTTTCTGCAACGGCCTTTTCATTATAAAGTGAGGATTTTATCAGCCGGAGACGCGAGCCGCCGAGTTCTGATATGCAGTCAGCCTCCTGTCCGGCACTGATGCCTGCGTCCTGGAGAATACTTCCGACTTCGGAACTCCATGAACTGCCTCCACGACTCCCGGTCACGGCCGATATGTAAAGGCGCTGCTGTGCCCTGGTGGCAGCGACGTAAAAAATCCGCTTCTCTTCCTCGTCTTTCCTCCTGCCGTTGATTTTACCGATATCTAATTCAACGCCCCTGTAGAATCCGATTAACGGATTGCTCCCGTCGTCGATTTCCCTGACGATTATGCCGAAGTTTCTGTCAATGAACATGTCATAATTGTCTTTCGCCGGGTGAGAGAAAGCCTTGGCAATGAATACCACCGGAAATTCAAGGCCCTTGGCTCCATGAACCGTCATCAGCCGAACAGCGTTGCTGGACTCATCATACATCAGTGATTCGGGTTCCGATCCGCTATCCTCCATCCTTCCGAGTTCGTCAGCCACCTCTACCGCGCTCATCCTCCCTCCATTCTCCACTGCCCTTACCACGTCGATGAACCGGATAACATTGGCACAGGCTTCTTTTCCTCTCGTTCCGGCAAGACAGATGGTGTCGAAAGCAGTCTGCTTCAAAACTTCATGCAGGATACCGGATGTCCTCATCCCTTTGACAGAAGCTAGCCATGTCTCCAGCCTGGTGAACCTGCCAAGGCCGCTCTCTCCGTTGTCTCCGGCCTGCGCTGACATTTTTTGCAGGTCAAAACCGTTTGACGCCGATGAGACAATCGAGTTGTCATCAACATCAAAAATAGGAGATCGCATGACCGCGGCTGTATAGAACGGGTCTGACGGTCTGGCCAGATGCATTACGTAATCCATCAGTGCTTTCACCTCCGGCCTCCTGAAGAAGGTGCCGTTCTGCAGACCGAGGTACGGGATGTGCCTCGAGGCAAGTTCCTCCTCATACACACGGACTGCGGAACGGGATCTGAACAGCAGTGCTATGTCTGAGTATTTCGCCTTCCTTCTATTGCGGTAGTGCATATCAACAACCGTCATCCCGCCCTCGACGATCTTCAATATTTCTGAAGCTATCATCGAAGCTTCGGATTCAGATCGTTCGTTCTGCGTTTCGCCCGCAGGCAGAAAAATACAGACTGAGGGATTCTCCTCCGTCTCTGTCAGGTCGTCACGTGCGGCAGCCATCTCAACAAATTCAGTCGCGTCGCCGCGCATCAGTCTGGAAAACAGGTGATTCACAAACGAAACAATCCCGGCCGAACTTCTGAAATTTTCCTTAAGGTATACAACACTGGTTCCCTCTTCCTCAGACAGAGCGTCTCTTTCCGCCCTGCTGAATAGCTCCGGGTTTGCATTCCTCCATTCATAAATGAGCTGCTGCGGATCGCCTACAAAGAACTGCCTGTCTCTTGAAGAAATCATGTTGATGACTTCCAGCTGCAGTGCATCGGTGTCCTGGAATTCGTCGATAAAGACATATGAAAGCTGTTTTCTGTAACGCTCACCTATGTGGGCATATTCCTTCAGCAGTCTGTAGGCGTAATAGATGATGTCGTCATAACCTATTCTTCCTCCCTCCTTCTTCTCTTTCTCCATCCTT
>DAHXLZ010000335.1 GCA_027365715.1 Methanomassiliicoccales archaeon
GGGCACCGATAGGGAGCGATACGGCAAGGTCGTCTTCAATGCTGTCGGGAATCCTGAACAGGTTCCTCTCCGGAATTGAAACATATTCAGTGTATGCACCATTGGTTACAACACCCCAGATACCCCCATTAACACAGAGATGCTCATTGTGGGATCTGCACATATTGCACGTACCGTCAAATGACCTGTTGTATATGACCACCCTGTCTCCCCGCTTGAATCTTCTGCTGCTTGATTCCACTATTCCTATTGCTTCTGACCCGGGAATGTGGGGGATCGGGGTAAGGCTGTACACTATTTTGCCGTGCACAAGATTGTAGTCAATTGGGTTCAATCCAGCCTTTGTAATTCTTACAATTACATCGTCATAGCCGGCATTGGGCTTAGATACATCAACTAACCTGAGATTCTCCTTGCCGAATTCCGGACCTATCGTAACAGCTTTCATGATCAAAAATAAGATGGGAGATATTAGGATTTTTCCTGCACTTCATTATTGATTTAAAATTATGGAGTTGAAAAAATAGTTAGTTGAGGACAGCGCCCTCTGAAGCGCTTCCAACCAACTTTGCGTATTGCGCCAGAAGTCCCCTCTGGTATCTCGGAGCGGGCTGTTTCCAGTTTTTCTTTCTTTCGTCAAGTTCCTTTGCACTGAGGTCGACGTCAAGGGTTCCCTTGTTGCCGTCAATGATAATCGTGTCTCCATCCTTGATAAGTGCAATCGGTCCTCCCACACAGGCTTCCGGAGACACATGCCCTATCATTATTCCCCTTGTAGCTCCTGAAAAACGCCCGTCAGTGATCAGAGCAACATCCTCATCAAGTTTCTGCCCCACAACTGCTCCCGTGACTGCCAGCATCTCCCTCATTCCCGGACCGCCCTTTGGACCTTCATACCGGATCACAATCACATCTCCGGCTGAGATGTCACGCTTATCCACCGCTGCGAAAGCTGCTTCCTCACTGTCAAAGACCCTTGCCTTCCCCCTGAACGTCTTGATCTTTGTTGCCGAGACCTTGAAAACCGCACCATCCGGTGAGAGGTTGCCCCTCATTATTTTCAGTCCACCTGATGACATCAGTGGCTTTTCCATCTCTGCCACAACATCATTCTTTATGGTATTGAGCTCAACTTTCTTCAGGTTTTCTCCGACGGTTTTCCCTGATACTGTCAGTGCTTCGAGATTCAGGAATCCCTTCTGCTGAAGCTTCTTCATTATGAGAGGGACACCCCCTACATTGTACAGGTCAGGCATCGTGTATTTCCCGCTGGGTTTCATGTTGACTATTTCCGGAGTCTTGTTGCCGATTCGTTCAAAGTCGTCCAGTGTAAGTTTCACGTTTGCCTCATGAGCTATTGCAAGGAGATGCAGAACTCCATTCGTAGAACCTCCTGATGTCATGAGAACAGATATTGCGTTTTCGAAGGCTTCATGTGTCAGGATATCCCTGGGTTTGATATCATTCTCAAGAAGATGCATTACAGTCCTGCCGCTCTCGTACGCGAATTTTGGCTTTCCACCGTCTACTGCAGGAGGGGCTGCGCTGCCAGGCAGAGCTAGACCCAGTGCCTCAGTCATCATTGCCATTGTGTTTGCGGTGTAAAGGCCTCAACATGCACCGGCTGTTGGTATGGCGCGATCTTCCATGTGCTTTAGCTCCTGCAGTGACATGCTTCCGGCTGAGAATTTCCCGACTGCTTCAAAAACATCTCCGATAGCTATGTTTTCTCCCATGTAGTTGCCGGCCAGAGT
>DAHXLZ010000338.1 GCA_027365715.1 Methanomassiliicoccales archaeon
CAGTTCAGGCATCATGTCATGGATACGGTGCCATATCGTGGTGTAATCGCCATATTGAGGTATTATTCCAAGATCCACAAGGGATCTTGCCACTCCCTCGAGACCGCGGTAATCCATGTACTGTTTCCACAGCATCATGAAACGCATGAAGGACTCGGGGAAGAGATATGGAGATCCCCTCTTTCCCTCGTTCATCCTCTTCAGTTCCATATCCCACTGTTTAACGAAATCGAGATCGAAGAAGAATTTTCCCCTTATTACGAGCTCCTCGTTGTATTCTTTCCAGTTTCTCCTGTCCCTGTATGGCTTTCCCCATCTCGTCATTGTGACTGCAGTATACTGCAGTCATATATTTATATTTGCGAAAAACAATCATACAGTCATGAAGACGGCAATTCTGATAGCGTTCACACTCAGCTATGAAGGCAGGAGCAGGGGTGAGATATCCAGGTTCTACCGTGAACTGTACGGATACCGGAGCCATTCACATTTCGGCAGATACATATCAAGGAAGGCAGGCTTCCTTGATGGCATAAAGAACATCAGGTACACCAAAGGCATTTTCATGATACGCAAGGAAGATCAGGGAAGGGTTGTCGCATATCTGAAAAGCAGAGGCGCAACAATATCAAAATGGGAAGTCCTTCCCGGAACGGAAGAGCAGAAGCAACTGAAGTCATAAATTTGTGAAATGCCTGCAAAAAGCATGTTCATTTCGTTTCTGTATTTTCCTCCGGGGCATACATAAATAAGGAAGCTCCAGCTTTTGTTGTGATGCAGATACGGAGGGCCAATAGATGCCACTGAATTTAGACATAACTTCGTTGAGACATGGAACGGAACTGATTAAGAGAGGATTTGCCAGCATGCAGAAGGGCGGCGTCATCATGGATGTCACCAATGCAGAGCAGGCGGCCATAGCAGAGGAAGCAGGCTCTGTCGCTGTGATGGCACTGGAAAGAGTGCCTGCAGACATCAGGGCTGAAGGCGGGGTGGCAAGGATGGCCGATCCGCTCAAGGTACTCGAAATAATGGATGCCGTTACGATACCGGTGATGGCCAAGTGCAGGATTGGCCACATCTCCGAAGCACTTGTACTTCAGTCGCTCGGTGTGGATATGATTGATGAGAGCGAAGTTCTGACGCTTGCAGACCCGTTCCACCATGTGGACAAGAAGGCATTTACTGTGCCCTTTGTATGTGGGGCGAGGGATCTCGGCGAAGCACTGAGAAGAATAAGCGAAGGTGCCGCGATGATAAGAACAAAGGGCGAGCCAGGCACTGGCAATATCGTGGAGGCTGTAAGGCACCAGCGTGTTGTCATGTCAAAAATCCGTTCACTCAAAGGTCTTTCCGATGAGGAGCTTAATGGTGTGGCAAGAGAAATAAACGCCCCGTTCGAACTTGTTAATGAAACAGCAAAGCTCCAGCGCCTGCCGGTAGTCAACTTCGCCGCGGGCGGAGTCGCATCACCCGCCGATGCGGCACTCATGATGCAGCTTGGCAGCGACGGAATATTCGTCGGCAGCGGTATATTCAAGTCGAAAAATCCGCAAAGAATGGCCAAGGCAGTTGTAGAAGCGACACTGCACTATGATGATCCGTCAATTGTTGCAGAAGTTTCGAAGGGTCTTGGAGAATCGATGCCGGGCATCGAAATATCCAAGCTCAGCCAGGAACAGCGTATGCAGGAAAGAGGATACTGACACAGCCGGCCGGCACATTACCTTCTTAACCTGAGATGGAGCGGCATAAGGATTGGTACGCTTCTCCTGTAATCATCAAACACAGTGCCGTATCTGTGCTTCATGAACGGCTCCTGGATTCCCTTGATATAGAGAAGGTAGATTACCACGAGGAACGGTGTCAGGATGAAAAGGGCCACCGCAGACTGCAGTAGCACTCCAAGGCCGGTCAATATTATCAGATAACCCAGTCCCTTCGGATTCCTGGTAATGGAGTACGGACCATTTACTATCAGCCTCTCACCTGTCCTGTGCTGTGTGTATGAAAGTGCCCAGAATATCCAGGATGCGCCTGTCATGAACAGGAAAGAGAATATTACGAAGTTCCATGGAAATATGTTGAAGTATGTCCAGGTGAAGGCACGGGAAAGCACCGGAGTGGAGTAGTCCACCGCTGCCAGGTAACCAAAAGGTATCAGTACCGTTACAAAGTAAACGAGAACGGATTTTTCCACGGACGCGATGAGTGATGATTTTTGCTGGCTCCTTCCATCATTCCATTTGCTGCTCCGGTTCTGCCTGTCCAGGTTCTTCGCTGTTCTATCCGCTCCTCTGAACAATCGTCATCCCATCCGTCTGACATTATGAATGCAACGTTATAAAAAGGTAATCGATTTTAAGGTAAAGAAGAGGAACAGTATCCGCCTTTCGTCTTCCCCCTCATGGAACGTAGCTGGTGGGTTTCCCGCACTACGCTCACCGACGGATGTTCATCAGCCTGCATCATGCGCAAGATACGCGTAAATGCGTTGGGACCGAAGAGATGGAATGAGGAGATGGTTCCCCCATATCCTTCTGCCTTCCAATGTACCCTTTCTGCTTCCATCTGTTGTACATCGTACATCCTTCCGATTGACTGCCGTGCGCTCTCCCTGACCTGTGAGAATGCCAGACCGTACATACTGTACCTGCAATAGCCGTACCAGCCTGTGAGTGTTCTCCCCAGTTCCGTTTTGGTTTAAGAGTAAAAAAGAAATGGTGAATTTCATCTTTATTCGATAATGTGAATGTATGATTTTCCACATATGCCGTCAGGCTGCCGTCCTATGAGTTGCCGTTACAGCGCAGATTTACTGTAAAAACAGCCGGAAAGATGTGTTTCCTTTGTGTTTGCACGATTCCAGTCGTGCCTCACGGCTGCTGACTGGCATAACAGTACCGATTCTCATTACGTTACGCTGTGGTGTGAAACAGGCCTGCAGTGAACATTCTGAAACCGTTCAGCAGAGTGATGAGCGATCACAGTCACACTCAGCAGCAGATGCACGTGAAATCTACTATGTTTGTATCAAAATCCTGATGTAAGCGCATTCCACGCACTCAAGAGGGTTCACCGTGAGGGCATCAACCCATTCGCACATGGGAACAAAGATGAAATTCGCCGTTTCTCTTTACCTGGGCGTTATCCGGCCCGAAAAGAGAAAAGATGTTAAGGGAGTGTGTCAATGCCATAATGTGATAAAATGTGGTCTATACTATCGGCAATAGGGTTCAGGTACCTTGACCTTCAGACGGCTTCATCACTGGGAGCATTCGCAGGCGGCATCGTGATTCTGTTCATCGTGCTGATCTTCCTTGCTGCAATGATTAAGATAGTGAAGGAGTATGAGAGGATTGTTAACTTCAGGCTTGGAAAGGCACAGGCCGAGAAGGGACCGGGCATAGTTTTCATAATTCCAGGCGTTGACAAGCCTGTCCGCGTAGACCTCAGGGAGCGTTTCCTCCAGATTCCGCATCAGACATGCATAACCAAGGACAACGCGCCTGTGGACATCGATTTTATCATTTATTTCAAAGTCATCAGCGCTGCTGATTCGGTAATTCAGGTCAACAACTTCGAAGGTGCCGCAATGGGAATCGCAACCACGACGTTGAGGGCCGTTATCGGTGACATCAACCTGGACGAAGTGCTTTCAAAGAGAGAGGAGATCAATGCTGTTCTGAGAACAAAGCTCGACGAAGTCACCACAAGATGGGGAGTTAAAGTCACTAATGTCGAAATAAGGGAAATACTGCCTCCTAAGAATGTGTCTGATGCGATGATACTGCAGATGTCAGCTGAAAGGAGCAGGCGTGCGGTCGTCACAGAAGCAGAAGGAAAGAAGTCTGCAACCATAACGGTCGCCGAAGGCGACAGGCAGAGCGCAATACTTCGTGCTGAGGGCGAGAAGCAGTCTGCGATACTGAAGGCGGAGGGTTATGCTCAGGCACTGAGCACAGTCTTTTCTGCGGCAAAGACGATTGATTCCAAGACTCTGACGCTGCAGTATCTCGACACACTCAAGGCTCTGGGCAGCAGTGCTGCAACCAAATTCGTCCTGCCTGCTGAATTCACACAGCTGCTTGCACCGATAAAGGCCATGATTAGCAGTGCTGAGTCGGAGGCAGACAAGGTTGAGTGATTCGCAAACACGAAAAAAGGACAGCCTGATAGACAGGTTGTTCCTTTTCGGCATCAGGCCGCTGCTGATAGTCATTGCGGTTTTCGCCCTCGGTATATACATGGTCATCAGCGGCATACTCAACCCCAATGTGGGTTACACATTCACCGGAGTGATACTCGTACTTCTGAGTATCGGCCTTGCCTACGGCTTCAAAACGACAGGAACAAAGAAGATAACAAAAACTTACTTTACAAAGGACGTCAAGGCCGGCCGTGTGGGCAGGGCAAAGAAACCATTTGGCCGCACGGTGCGTGGTGTTGTGGAACTGGACAATGAATACTGGACCGCGATATCTGACGAAGAAATATCCGATGGCGATGACGTCACTGTGCTCTCAGTTGAACCGGATAAGGTCACATTGCGCGTAGAGAAAAAGAAGAATTGAATGCTGATTGACTGCCTGACCTGAACTCCGCAGTAAACATTTCTCTTCAGTCCTTTTTCCGGGACTGACAAGTTCTAGTTTTTCTCCACTGCAGAAGCCGTCTCCTCAATCCTGAGCCTTCCGTCGTTGTAATCGATAACAACTATTTCTTTACCTTTTGATATGAAACTGGAAGAAGTGCATGTCCATTCCTCCGAGAGGACGTTGCATATTCCCTCCTTTCCTGGAACAATATCAGTAAGAGCCCTTCCCCTCGCGCCGATAGTCCTGTGCGGTCCTACCAGCTTCGGGCTGTTCATCATGACCCTTCTGATTTTCGCAATATAAACCACACCGATTATCAGCATTCCCGCAATGAAGCCCATCAGGAGGTAGTCAAGCAGGCCGAACGGCGACGGCGAATAACCTGCACTGTTGCCTGCAAGCAGCCATGTTCCCAGCAGGCCTAGCAGTATTCCGGACGTGGCGAACAGGCCGTGACCGGCCTTCAACTCAAGGAATATCAGCACCGCGGCAGCTATCAATATGAGTATTGCCACTACCGGGGCTCCGATTACTTCCGCCCCCAGCAGGCCGAGCGCAATCATTATCCCGCCGAGGAAAGTGAGGAACAGGGTCCTGTGTGTCATGTCGATGAAAATCGCTACAGCACCGACGAGGAAAAATATGCCGTCCAGTGTGGAGTTGCTCACCACGCTGAGAAACTGGTCGTAGAGCGGCTCTGGAAAGCTGCTGATCGTTGCATTCTGCATCCCTATCAGCCCGAGAAACTGTTTGAATGACTGCGCCTGTCCGGTAATCAGTCCGACAGCAGCCGCAGTGCTTGCATTATACGCGACGTTGTTCTGCGCCATGTTCTCTGCGGCGCTTACGTTGTAGTGATTCCTGGACGCAAGGGCACCTATATACTGAACAGAAAAATTCTTCACATGCTGCTCTTCCAGTGCTGTTCCGCCTATTATGTACGGTGTGGAGGGCCCGATTACCGAGCCGCTTCCCATGTATGTCCCGTTCGTTGCCAGCGCGATGTAGCTGCCTGCAGAAGCAGCCGCTCCGTCGGGCGGCACGTATGTGAAGACAGAAAGCCCGTTCGCCTGAACGTTCTGAATTGAGCTCACAATGGACAGCATATCTTCCAGAAGGCCCCCCGGAGTGTCCATCACAATGACCAGATTATCGTGATTTGATATGGCGGCCGATGCAGCCGTGGATACGTAGTTCGATGCCCCCTGATCCACTGCAATATTGAAGTCAACAACTATGACGCCATGAGGGGCTGCGGAGGCACTGCTGCCGAGGCCGGTGGATGGCAGGACAGCCGAAAGCAGCAGCAGGATGGCAATAACGGGCAGCAGATGCAGGCGGATGCGCATAATGGCCGATAGCTCAAGCGGTCAATTAAATCTATTCCTGTCCCGGCACCTGTGCCAGCGGTTCAGAAGAGCCTTCTCAGGCGTGATAAACGTCAGATAAGTAATATAAAGAGCGGGAAGGTTGAAATCCGGAGAACGTGACGCAGCACAGCTTCCAGAGGACAAAGCGAGAAGACGCGGGCATTTACAGGGAGTCCCGCAACGGCAATGCCGCTCCGTCCGCCAGACTCAAAGCGCTGACAGGCAACCGCAGAAGGATCCTTCAGACACTCTACAGTTTCCCTGCATCGAGCGTATCGAGAATCTCAAGGGAGGTAAAACTCACCCCCAATACAGTCAAATGGCATCTCAACGCGCTGAAGAAGGGCGAGTTCATTAATGAAGAGAGGGTCGACAACAAATCGGTGTTTTTCCCGTGCAATTTCCTTGATCACTCCGAACTGCAGATTCTCACCATCCTCAACGACGAATCGTCGAGCATGATTTTCAAAAATGTGTTTGAGAATCCCGGCACCACGCAGAAGGAGATAAGGGATGTGCTGGATCTTACGCAGAACACCACAGGCTATTTCCTGAGGAAGCTGGCGCATACAGGCGCGATTGAGGAGAAACATGACGGTAAATTCAAACACTACTATCCGTCAAAGGAGATAGTGAAGAGACTGGACGAGAGGAGAAGGAAATCGGGTGAATATGCACATTCGCTGGTTTACAGACTGGTGTCCAATGGTGTTGAGATCGGCGATCTCAGGATTTCGGAGGATTCCTTTTCATTTAAATTCAGAAACAGGAGAAGCGAGGAGAGCATAGAGTTTGATTCCAATCCATTCCTGAATGTAATAGCCTGAAAGTTTTTCTTCATTCCATTCAATAGCGGCGCAAAACAGACGCTCAGCCGGTATTTATCATACCGTAGGCAATTCCCTTTATGCTCATCAGCAGTATTCTCTCGAGTTGCGCATCATGTTCCTCCCTCATTCTGCCGATCACCTCTGCCTGAACGGCATTGATCACATCCACATACGGATTGCGCATCGCAATGCTCTCCCTGAGCATCCTGTTGCTGTGAAGCGGTTTGTTCCCGTTCCTCAACCCGGAAACAGTTCTGACCGTCCTTGAATACTCCTTCTCAAATGTACCGTAAAGCGTTCGGTTTCCCGGCGAAGCGAGCTTTGCATACCGCGATGCGATGTAAAGGTCTGTTTTAGCCAGTGTCATCTCAAGCATGTCCATGAGCGATCTGAAGAAATTCCACTGTGCGATCATTTCCCTATGCGCTCTGTTTCTGCCCGCTGCCCTCACCGAAAGGCCTGCTCCGGCACCATACCATCCCGAAATCAGGTGCCTGTTCTGCGTCCAGGAGAAGACCCATGGTATCGCCCGGAGTTCACGAAATGACAGAGTCCCCCTGGAAGACGGCCTTGTACCGATATTAAGCGAATGGATGTACTTCAGCGGTGTTGCTTCCAGCAGATATCCCGGAAGCCTGCTGTCCCCGAGGAGCATCCGGTAAGCGGAATAAGATTTCTCTGAAATCTTCTCCATCTCGTCAAGCCAGTCCTGCCTGGGCTGTGAGCCGTGTGATTTGAGTTCAAGCAGCGCACTGACGACCTGCTCATATTCCCTGATTGTAATTTCTCTGTCGAAGTATCTGCTCCAGAGAACCTCTCCCTGTTCGGTAAACTTCAGGCTGCAGCCGGCCGACTCCCGCGGCTGGGAAAGTATGGCGAGATGCGTCGGCCCTCCTCCCCTGCTTATCGAGCCGCCGCGGCCGTGGAAAAATTTCAGTTTCACACCGTAATGTGCGGCCGTGTCAAGAAGCGCAGTCTGTGAACAGTAAATCAGCCATCTGGACGTTATGAATCCGGCATCCTTGTTGCTGTCCGAATAACCGAGCATAATCTCCTGTTCCATGCCGTGCCTGGAGAGAAATTCGCGGTAGTGGGGGTTTTCAAACAGTGCGGTCATCACATCCACCGAATTCCTGAGATCCGCGTATGTCTCAAACAGGGGGACGATCGGCAGTTCGGCAGTCTCTCCGGAACCAAGTCCTGCCACCCTCTGCAGAAGAAGTGCTTCGAGAAGCTGAATATCTGAATGCGTGTTGCTCACAATGTAGCTTCCCGTTGAGTCGCTTCCAAACCTGAGCTGTACATCGCCTGCCGCACTCAGCATTGAAACTATTCTGATGCCCCTCCCGTCTCCCGCCTCTTCGAACGGCTCTCCGGCAGAAAGCATTTTTCCCAGCAGTTCTCTCTTTTCACTGTCATTGAGGCCGCTGTAGCGTGTTACACCATCTACAGCTGAGAAAAGAGCAGAAACTGCCTCTTTCTGCTCCGATGAGTGAACGCGTATGTCCGGTGCTGCCAGACAGAGGGAAAATGTCTCAACCGTCCTGATCATGTCTTCCAGCGCACCGCCCGATATGATCTCGATGCCGTTTTCCCGCAGACTTCTCTGCATCGTTCTGAGGTCGTCGAGCAGCTCTTCACCGGATCTGTAGCGTTTTGCGGAAAATGCTTCTGTTTCAGCGAGCCTTGCAATTATAAAACTGCACATCGCCCTGTACGGCTCATTTTCATTGACCCTGGATATTTCATTACACACCTCCGGCAGTAACGCTCTGTATGATTCAAGCCGCTGCATCAGTGCATTGCCCATGCTGGAATATTTTTCCGAAACTGAAAGCCTGGAGATGAGTGTGTTAAGCACCGTGGTGTATTTTGAGAACAGCAGTTTCTGCTGCATGCGGATGGCGGAAAGCATAGTCGCCCCGCTTGTAACGGGATTGCCGTCCGCATCTGAGCCTATCCATGAACCGTATTTTATGAAGGAACGTAACCTGACATTACTGCCGGGGAAGACGCGATCGAATGCAACTGACAGCCGCCTGTAGAATTCAGGCACTGTTTCAATTATGTTTATGTTGAAGAAATAGAGGCCGTATTTCAGTTCGTCCTCCATCTCCGGCCTTCTTCCACGCAGTTCGTCCGTCAGCCACAGTTCCGCAATCTCCTCCATGATCGCCCTGCGCGCTGTTACCTTTTCATATTCCGACGATGCGTCATGGAGATCCAGAAGTGCTTCCTCGACTCTCTTCACCTTCTCCAGTATGGTTTTTCTGCGCGCCTCCGTCGGGTGTGGCGTAAACACAAATTCAAGATCAATTGAATTGAACATCTCTGCTGCTTCATCCGGCGACACGCCTTTCTTGCTCAGCGCCCGGAGCATCTCTTCAACGGAATCAGGGATAATCCCTCTGTGCATGCCTGCTTTGAGCGTTCTTATCCTGATTACATCCTCGGCCACATTCACTATCTGAAAGTAGGCTGTGAATGCCCTCACAAGCAGAAGAAGCCCCTTCGAGTCCAGCGAACTTATGAGCCTGGAAAGTTCCTTCGGGGCCGAAGCGTTCCCACGGCGAAGAGCCACGGAAAGTCTTCTCGCCTTTTCGACGAGCTCGAGCGACTCGCTCCCCTCGATCTTACCGATTATGATTCCCAGTGCTTCAGCCAGAAGTCTGACATCACTTCTGAGCTCCGAGCTCCCGTGTGTGCGTTCGGCTTCGTTCATCTGGTCGCCAGTGATTTTGGCACAGGTCTAAAGACTTTGCCATTTTTTATCAATTAAGGTTGCGGAATAATGGTACGCACAGAAAGCGCTCAGAGCGAGAACACATGGTCGGAGGATGCTATGATGGCCGGCAGGTCGTCTCTGCTGATGCGTTCCGCTTCGCGCTGAAGCGGCAGCAGACCGGTTGAATCCTCCACGCAGAGCCTGTAACCGGAATTAGTGCCGGCGAGTCCGTCGACCAGAACACCAATGGAAAAGATGGCCGCACCCTCCAGAACTATGGTTGTTTCATTCTTCGCGCACATCGCGGCTATCACGCCCGTGAGGTCAGAGTCGCCGGGGATTCTACGGTGTATGTGGATTAGCAATGTCATCAGAACACCAGCACCTTCGATGAAATGAGTTTTTCTGAAAGTTCCTCCGACCCGATTATACTGTAATTTTCCGGAAGCCGCGCATTCTGCAGGAGCCTTCTGAAGGAGCCGCCGTGAACATGGAAGTGTATGTTTTCCGTGTTCTCGGCCATCCTGAGTGTTTCTTTCCCGAATCTGCCGTCACCCTGTTCGAGGAGGATGAACACACCGTCGTCAATCATGATGAAATCGACCTCGTGACCCAGTGCTGCAAGCATGAATGAGACGCGTAACGCTTCGGTAAGATGCGCCGTGGAGAGCGGGGGTTTTGTGAGCAGCACCGATGCTTTCATCATTCCTCCGCCGTGTAGTTGAATACCGCGTCAGCATTTTCAATTGCATCCACAAGATCCTCGAGACCGCCGATCTTCGCACCGGGTATCGCCGTGTGCACACCCCTCATTGCAGAACATGTTGAACAGCCCTCCAGCCTTACACCGGTGAGTCCCGCAAACCCGGCTACAACCTCCGCGCCGCCGGGCTCTGCAAGCCGGGCAGATGCATTATAGACTCCATCGCCAAGCAGGAAGATTGAAACAGCATGGCCTGCGGCCGACAGGGTCCGGGCCTTTTCCAGGACGTGCTCCGCTTCCCTGTGCTGGACAGGAGATGAGAAGAGCAGTAACAGGCATCGCAAATTATCACTCCTCTTCAGGCGACCAGCCGGATGCGGTGCACACGTATCTGCTGCCTTCAATTTCCACAATGCCTCCCTTGTCAACCTCTCCCTCAAAGAAAAGGCTGTTAAGAAGCTCCAGGTGTTCCGCAGGTATGTTTGATGCACCGCTTCCGCTGAAAAAAGGGTT
>DAHXLZ010000350.1 GCA_027365715.1 Methanomassiliicoccales archaeon
TCGCGATCTGAAATCATCTTCTTTGCAAAATCAAAGTATGTTTCAGTTCCTATTTCTCCGGAAATCAGGAACATGAAGAGGTCGGTCATCAGGCCCCATCTGCCTGCCGCGCTCATGCTGTCCGAATTTCGTTTCAGAACGGAGTAGAGTTTGCTGTCATACTTCACCCTGTAGAATCCGGTTCTGTCGCTGTTGATCTGAAAGTCTTTCACATTTCCCGCTCTGATTGACATCTTCCTTTTGTCGAACAGTATGGTCTTTCTCCTTCCGTTGATCGTATATGTGAGCGGTATGGGCCATGTCTCGCTTGAGCCATTTCCCGAAATGAGAAACCGTTCCTGCTCCAGGTTTACAACATCACCATCGAGCGCGGCGCGAATCAGCGGGTGACCCGGTTTGCCGATCCATTTTTTCATTATTTGCCCGATATCCTCACCTGAAGCTTTGCCGAGTGCATTCCACAGATCACTGCTCTCGGCATTGCCGTAGGTGAATTTCTTCAGGTATGCAGAAACCCCCTTCCTGAAGACTGTGCTTCCGAGGTATGAATCGATCATCCTGAGAACGCTTGCCCCCTTCCCGTAACTTATTTCATCAAAAATTTCGCTGATTTCTTCCGGTCTGTCCACTTTCACTTCGATCGGGTGCGTATTCTGCAGAGAATCGGCGTGCATAGCCCTTCCCGTTTCACTTAGAATGAAATCAGACCAGATATTCCATCCCGGGTATATCCTGTCGACAATCTTGTTGCTCATGTAAGTGGCAAAACTTTCATTGAGCCAGAGATCGTTCCACCATTTCATTGTGACAAGGTTTCCGAACCACTGGTGTGCAATTTCATGAGCAAGCACTATGGCAACGAGTCTCTTGTTATATTCACTCGTTGATTTATCGACAAGCAGCGCATACTCCCTGAATGTTATGCTCCCCCAGTTCTCCATCGCCCCGACTGCAAACTCAGGAACGGCAATAAGATGCAGCTTCTGCAGAGGATAAGGTATGGTGTAAAATTTTTCATATTCGCGAAGGAACTTTATTGCATTGGACATCGCGAACGTCCCTTTTCCCCGCTGTCCCCTGGTTGAGGCTGCTACTAAGTGCAGGGAACCATCTTTCCGGGACGACTCTGCAAATCTGCCAACACCGAGATAGAGCAGGTAGGTCGACATCTTCGGCGTCGGCTCGAATGTGAATTCCACTTTCCCGTTTGACTCGGCCTTATTAATTATCGGAGTGTTGGAAATTACCGAAAGGCCTCTGTCCACGCTCACTCTGATTTTGAACACTGCCTTGTAATTGGGGTTGTCTATGCAGGGAATGAAACTCCTTGCGCCGGTCGGTTCGAACTGGGTAGTGAGTATGTAATCATCCCTGGATTTGGATTTGTAGAATCCCTGCAGGCCGCCATCAACCACCTTTCCTGAAAAAATTATTTTGCACTTGAGTCTTTGATGATTGTCTGTATTTACAGAAAGCCTGTGCTCCTTCCTGTCGTACTTCCATGCGGCTTCCTTTCCCCCGATGCTTACGCTCTCAATTTCCAGTTTCTGGCAGTCAAGCTCGACCACCCCCCCAGTGCCTGAAAAATGGATAATAGATATTCCGCTGTATGTGAGTCCTTTAAAATCAATGTCCAATGCAACGTCGTAAAGCGTGACTTTCATGACGAATACTTGCAATCTGTATATTTATTCTTTCGGCTGTAACTTTTTCAGGACAGCAAGCCATCGATAAAATGTGAAAATTTTGTATACGATGAAGTTTATGGCCGGTCCGTGAAGAACTTGTCTGGAAAATTTACAGTAGCCGCCAACCATCCGCTTGCCACAATGGCCGGACTTGAAGTGCTGGAGAAGGGCGGGAATGCGTATGATGCGGCGCTGGCTGTCAGCGCAGCGCTCGTTGTCGTCCAGCCCCACCTGAACGGATTGGGTGGTGACTTCTTCGCTGTCGTTGATGATGGCAGCCGGCGTTCGATAAATGGAAGCGGTTATGCCGCAGAACTCGCGACAGTGGATTATTTCAGCTCAAGGGGCCTCTCATCCATACCTAAAAAGGGGCCACTGTCTTCGTTTGTTGTTCCGGGCATGGTGTCGGCCTGGAATCTGCTCTCAGAACAGAGTACGATGGACATGCCCCTGCTTTTCAGCAGAGCCATAAGCTATGCGAAACGGGGCTTCAGGGTCCAGAACAGCCTTCACAAGTCCATAGGGCTGACAAACAGCGACGATGCTGATTGGGCGAGGATCTATAAGGGTGTTAACAGCGGCGGCACAATATACCAGACGGATCTGGGAAGCACATTGGAAACAGTATCAAAGGATGGCGGGCACTCTTTCTATCATGGTGCGCTTGCAAAGGCCATTGAGGAGGACATGCGGGAAAAAGGAGGTCTGATACGATTTCAGGATATGGATTCGTATGGTGCAAAATGGCTGAATCCGGTCAGCACGACTTATCGCGGTCATACCGTATACACAACACCGCCCAATAGCCAGGGGGCAACTCTCCTGTTCTGGATGAATATGCTTTCCCGCATCTCACTTTCCTCCATGGAGATGGAAGAATACTACGATAATATCATTTCGGCGATGTACAGGGCTTATCACTACAGATCAAAATATATCGGCGATCCGGAAAGCGTGAATCTGCCTGCAGGAATGTTGTCCCCTTCCTATAATTACGCGATGGAGAGCGCAGGAAGTCCGAAGACAGATTCAATTTCAGACACAACTGCCTTTTCTGTGTATGACGGAACTGCCGGAATCAGCGCAATTCAGAGTAACTACATGGGGTTTGGCTCCGGGCACACGATTCATGGCACGGGCATAAATATGAACAACAGGGGCGCATATTTCTCGCTGGACAGATCGCATCACAACCATGTAGCGCCTCACAAAAAGACTTTTCACACCCTTATGGCCACGATCTGCAAGGGCCCGGCAACGCTGTATCTGAGTTCGATGGGAGGCGATGTTCAGCCTCAGACAAACATTCAGATTATCTCAAGGATTATGGATCTTGGAGAAGGTCTGCAGCACGCAATCTCGGCACCCCGTTTCTGCTATCCCGCCTCGATTTACTCAGGCTCAACTCTATATGCAGAAAGGAGCCTCGGCCTGAAAAATGCCGAGGCTGTCGATGACAACAACAGCATGATGGGCCATGCACAGGGTATTCTTGTTTCCAGTGGCGTCACTCCAGGTTTCGATCCTAGAGGAGATGCATTCGAAAAGTACTGAAGTTTTTGCCATGACCGTCAAGCTTCAGTCTGCCTGGAAACGGTCTGGAATCGCTGCAAAATTAACACAATATTAATATGAGATTACTTTTTACTGGAACTCTGGTAACAGAGGTATATGTATGGTTGACCTTGAAAGTCTGGATTACAAGCCTAAACCGATCGATGAAAATTTTCTGAACGACCCGCAACACTATGCGGTCACTGGCTCACATGTTGACCATGAAGTCAGGGCGGAAGGCGTCCAGAGGACCGATTCGGAAGGTAAGCCCTATCCCACAAAGCTCGGTATACACGGAACAAACGTTGCGGTTGACTGGGAGGCCTGCGTGGCAGACGGTGAATGCATGGATGTCTGCCCAGTAACTCTCTACGAGTGGTTTCTCAATCCCGGTCAGATGGGCGTCAATAACGACAAAAAAATAGCAGACGACAAGGAACTCTATGCCAAATACAGGACAGACAAGTGCGATCCCGTAAGGGAAAAGGAATGTGTCTACTGTATGGCATGCGTCCCCGTGTGCCCCACAGGTGCTATCAAGATAACCGAAGGATAAGCCGGCCAAAGGTTGCAGCATTTTCAAACACCTTAAACTGTTTCTGTTTTTTGCCAGTAGTGACTTTTCTTACATGTATTTTCAGAGCTTCGCCACCACATCCTCATTTTTCATAAGCCGTAAAGGCTGGATGGCAGGCTTCACGGCTTCGAAAATCCGAATGTATTAATAATTAAGTCGCAATCAAAGCGACGTTACAGGAGATTGAAAAATGCCCATATTCAAGAAGGAAAAGACCTACAGCAAACAGTTGGACATAAATGCACTAATCCAGGGTGTAGGCGGTCGGCTTCAGCAGGAAAAGTGGAAAGTTCAGCAAAGGGTAGAAGGAAGCAAAGGTATCGTTCAGGCACAGAAAGCAGGCATTCTCAGAGATATGATAGCTGCCGATCGTGCACTGATAATAACATTTGAATCTGTGCCTGAGGGTACAAAAATGACTGTGGGAGTTGGGAAACTGGCACAGAATCTGGCGGTCGCAGCAATCGAAACCCTGTTCCTTTCTTCAATATTCCTGCCATTGGATATTTCGGAAGTTCTGTGGACAGATCACGTTGAGAAGGGTGTGATTCTGGAGATCGACGGAATAGTAAATTCCATGTGAGGCGAATTCACACATTCGCATGATATTGCAAGTGCCAGGCTCTGAATATGATTCCGGCCGATGGAAGCGATGAAGCCGGATGATATTCCCTGAATCGAGGCATGTGTATGGGAACATCCATGCGTGCATGCCTATATTGTTTTTAACGGCTCTGTCAACTTTTCGTTGACTTCCCCCCATCTGCTCCAGGGATT
>DAHXLZ010000024.1 GCA_027365715.1 Methanomassiliicoccales archaeon
ATCGGGGAGGCGATGCATGCATGAAGCGGCTGCCAGTTGACTGCAGCAAGAGAATGAGTTTCTTCGGATCAATGCTGTCCACCTGGCTGAAGGAGGTGGAATCAGAAGTCAGTGAAGCGGAGGCAATTCTGAGCGACAGTGACGGTTCTAACATGTGGTGGGCCGACAGGATAAGGCACAGGCTTGTGGATAATTCGCCGCCTAACGCAGGCATCTCATCCGACGATCAAGCATCAACGCTCATCGAGATCGCATTCTGGTCCGGTTGGCTCAAGGGGGAATTGGACACGCTGCAGAGGAGCCAGTTGGCTTTCTCCTCCGTTACTGCGATCGGCAATGTGCAGCTAACCCTTCCAGTTTCCGTCGGCAAGGGCAATTACTCCGGAACGACTGAAATTTCAGATGAGTACAACAGGCACAGGAATGAAGCGGAGAGGCTGCTTGGAAAAATGGATTCAATGAATTTCATTCCGGGTGCGGATATGGTCTCGATACATCTCGGTTCTGTGCTGGATGACTCAAAGCATTACACCGAAGGGGGAATTGAGCGCGATTGCGGGAAAGCACTTGAGGATTTTTCGGTTGAAAATTCGATGAAATCTCTCGTTGACCTCTCCTTCAATGCGGGCATGCTTGCCGGTCTTCTTGCAAAGGAGAGGACACTGATTCGGGATCTGCCTGCAGACTGTGCGAGAGAAGGAGGGAAGAAGTGATGAAGGTTGCCCACGACATTCATGCACGGCCATGCTTGAGCCCCTATGCGATTGCAGGGCTGCTTCTATCCCTTCTCTTTGGTTTCCAGTTTATGATGGTAAACAGCGTTGCCTCAGAATTCGGACTTGCATTCCCATCCCAGCTTCGCCCTGCCGAATGGATGGTCTGCTGCGTTGTGTTCTTGTTTCCAATAGCTGTGTGGTTGGGCACGAAATATGCAGTTTCCGACAGTCGCGTCACGAGCAGCGTGCTGCTCAGGGGAAAGAGCATCAGCCTCGATTATGTTTCAGGACTCAGAATCGAAACCCGCATTTATGACAGATTGATGAGAACATGCAGCGTCAGCTTCGTATCTAGATATGGCAGGGTGCTAATGCGCTGGCAATTCGTCAGACTGGATAGAAATATACGGAGCAAGCTGAGAAGGTTAGCAATTGTGCTTGGCTCCTGACGGCGATGACGGCCTGTCCCAGTTACCGGTATAATGTAATGCATTTATTGCCTCCGAATCAGCATGCGTTTGCCATATAAGATGAATTAAATAATGGCGCACATCATACACCTGCAGTCAGCAGGCTGGTATATAAGACTCAAAGGATGGTATATCAACGGATATACAGCTCTTCCCGGATGAAAAACTTGTCAAGAAGATACATCCCAGCAGAACCTCTTTCATAAAGCTTTATGGTGTCGGGGTCCTGCTTTTTTTGTGGGGGGCGATATACTACGCATTTGTTGGGACAGCGTACTGGCAGTCACACCTCCAGCATGATATCAATTACGCGTCGCAGTACCTTACATTTCTGTTCGGTTCAACAAGTAATAACAGCGCAGTGTTCTTCTGGATCATAGTGACTTTCCTCCTGGGCATATTCTCGTTATACCTCACGAGAAGGCACAGGCACTGGGTCACTTTTTGCTTCATAGTTGTCCTTGTGGTGCTGTCATCCTTTGCGCTCCGATCCGTTCCTTTTTTCAGGGCTAATAGTGTGGTGTTTCTCGCATCCGTTACAGCCGGGGCCGGGATTCTCGCATTCCTCATCGCCGAATTCTACAGGAGGTCCTACCGTTATTATATCACGAACCTCAGGATAGCCATGATCAGAAAGTTCCTGACCTACAATGAACTCTATATGAGATACGAAAACATAGTAGATGTCGATGTCCATGTAAGTGTGCTGGGCCGAATTTTCTCATTCGGCAATGTGGTGCCAATAACTGCCGCAGGCCTGGGGACAGGCATGAATGTCTCGGGGCAGGAGAAGATGAGCGGATCCGTATCGGTCAAG
>DAHXLZ010000043.1 GCA_027365715.1 Methanomassiliicoccales archaeon
AATGCATGATTAATATAGCTTATGTACTAACTTACCCGCGCAATGAACAGATTCGCCGCAATAATAACCGCAGTTCTGCTGCTCTCACTCGTCTTCACAGGTGTAATCTCCCAGCCTGCTGACGCAGCATCACAGCACTACATTCTGGCGAAGGTAAAAACAGCCGGTGGCCTGCCGCTTGCCGGTGTGACAATTACCGCGCGAAATGTCTCAACGGGCAGTGCGAATCAGAGCTATTATTTGAAGACAGATTCAAACGGCAGTGTGCTGATACCGGTTTCTCCCGGGCTATACAACATAACAGCCACACTGAAAGGCTACGTTGCAAACACGACATACACAGATGCGAATCTGCAGACAGGTAATTTCAGTTCACTCTTCACCATGATACCGGCTCATGGAAATCTTACAGGTTTTGTGACAAACGGCATCATCACTGTGGCAAACGCCACGGTCACGCTGAGCAACACAACGTCGGGCAATTCCACAATTTCATACTCCGCCCATTCAACCGCACCTCTTGGCAAGTATTCAATCAGCGGCATTCCGGCGGGTAAATACAACGTCAGTGCAGTCAAAAAAGGATACATAATCAACGATACGGCCATTTACATACCGCCGGGTTCACAGATCTGGATGAATTTCACGCTGACTCCCATTCTCGGAGAGATCATCGGTATTGTGAACACCACAACAGGAACTGGAGCCGGCAGGCCGCTCGGCTTCGCGAATGTGACCATAACTGGAAGCGGTGGCACATTTCGGACAGTAACAAACACAAATGGCGTCTATGAAGTGACGGACATACCGCAGGGTACATACACAATCAAGGTCCAGAAGAATGGATATCTGCCTGGACAGGGCAGCGTGACAATATCCGTATCCCGTGTAACATACCTCAACTTTACTGTTCTGGCACTTTCCCAGGCCTCCCTGTTGCCAATATCCGGATTCATCGGAAAACTTGACCTCGATCATTCGCTGATGTTCGTTGCGCTGGCAATTTCCATCGTTGTTGTAGCAGGCACGGTTACACTTCTGAACAAAACCTACAACTGGAGAGATGAAAGTGAAGAAAATGAAGAAGGCGGCAACAAAGACAGTTAGCACCGGGCAGGGAATGCCTTAAATGACAGTCAAACTGGTACTGTTTGACATGGATGGAGTGCTTGTTGACACACCGAGTTCGTGGGTAACCGTGCACAGACATTTCGGCGTGAAAAATGAGGAGAACTCAAAGCGATTCTTCAGCGGGCAGATTGATGAATCAGAGTTTATGCGATCTGACATAAAGCTCTGGAAAGATGTTAAGGAGAATCTGTCTATTTCCGACATATCGGATATATTCGATGCTGTGCCTCTGATGAACGGTGCAGTCGAAACGGTCAGAGTGCTGAAGGAGTCCGGAGTGAGAACATCGATAATAAGCGGTGGAATCGATTTGCTCGCAGACAGGGTTGCATCGCTTGCAGGCATAGACTCTGCAATTGCAAACGGGCTTGAGGCAGGCAGAAATGGTATGCTCACCGGGCAGGGAATACTTCGCGTAAGGATAAGAGACAAGTCTGAGTGTGCGCTGAAAATTATGAAAATGTACGGTGTGATCAGGTCAGAATGTGTGGCCATAGGCGATGGGCCATCAGACTTGAAGCTCTTCGGATCTGCCGGCAAAAGCATCGCATTCAATGCATGGAACAGAGATATAGAGGTGGCTGCTGACCATGCCGTCAGGGAAAAGGATCTGACAAAAATACTTGATTTTGTGGTGAGAGAGAAATGAGCGAACAGGAGGATTTTCAGGTTGAGTGCCCGGTATGCAATGCAGTGACCTCACAGGCACTTGTGCACGCACAGAAGGGGATAGGAAGGGAGGGCATGGAGCTTACACTCCGCTGCCTCAAATGCTCGCATATCCACAAAAGGGCATTCGTCGAAGAAAAACTGACAGATGTGAAGTATGTGCTCAGCGATGAAGCCACATCTCTTCGCGGAACGACAAAACTGTTCATGGACGAGATGGTGAGAACTGGCGAGGAGATTTACCTCGGGGAATCGCGAAGTGTTGTAACAGCAATCGAGACAGCAAAAGGAAGGGTGAATCAGGCGACAGGCTCTGACATAGTTACGATTTGGGCGAAATCAACAGTCATCAAGGTGGTCAGGGTTTCAGTCAACCGTGGTTCGAGAACCTTCTCGATGAAGATAGAGGCGCAGCCTGAAGAAGAATTTTCAATTGGCGACATCATTGAAACGGACAAAGGCAACGCCGTTATTACAAAAATAAAGGCTGGCGGGAGGCTGATAGATTATGGAACAGCTGATGCAGCCAGCATTGTGAGAGTTTATGCAAAGATGATGAGAGAATCCGGCGGCCACCACCCGAGACCGTATGAAGCAAATCGCAGGAAATGACAGCCCGCTCTCCGGTCGGCCATTGAACATCGAGACTGCAAACAATCTGTGAATGTGATAATATGAAAATCATTCTGACAGCAGTTGTGGAAGCGCCGGCATCAGAACTCTTTCGATGGTGGACAGACTACGGACCAGGTGACAGCGTGTCCAACAGATACATGTCTGCTACCAGGAAAATTATCTCCAGAGATGAAAATACAGTTCTGATGGAGGACACATTCACAAGGCCCCTGAGATTTGTGGACAGAACGGTTGCGCATATTTTTCCTCCCGGCAGGGTTGAATTTGAATCTCAGAGCAGAATCTGGAAGGTAAGAGGAACATACACCATAACCGATGAATCAGGAAAGGCACGGTTGGATGCCGTGATAGAACTGGAGCCAAAAGGATGGTGGAACTTTCTCCTTTCACTGCCTCCTGCCATATGGAGAATAAGGAAGGCAATTGAGTTTGACACTCAGGAACACATGAAGCAGTTTGCCGATTACTTCAGCGGGCTGAAGAGTGGGTCAGATGGTAAACATAATGGGCGTTGAGATAGCACACTGGAACAGCGCCACCTACTTCCCTTCTGAAGATTCATGCCTCCTGATCGATGCGCTTGTTGAGGGAAAAGGAAGTTTTATTGATGCCGGAACTGGAACAGGTATCGTTGGCATCAGGGCAGCAATGCTGGGCTACAGTGTGATTTCCACAGACATAAGCAGAGAGTGCCTTCTCGCCGCCACAAAGAACGCTCTTCTGAACGGAGTGTCCATTCAGGCAGTGAGATGCAACCTCCTCTCGGCAGTAGCGGGTATTCACGATGTGATAGCGTTCAATGCACCTTATCTTCCCGACGATGGCAGACCGGACAGGCAGCTCACAGGAGGAGTGAATGGTTATGAGATAGCGTCGGAACTGCTGTCTCGGGCCGAATACCTGCTGGGCGACAATGGCGTGGTCATTCTCGTTCTGAGTTCACTTGGCGGCATGGATGAGTTCGTTCTAAAATACAGTACCAGATGGTCGTTCAGGAAGCTTAAGCAGAGAAAACTTGAATTTGAAACGATTGCTGTATTCGAGGCACGTCTCAGGAAGCCGAAGCACCCATCGCAGCCCTGATTTCTGAAAGGAGCAGAGAGCTTATGTCCTTTCCATCCATCTTCCCCTTCAGCTCCCTCATTGCAAGGCCCATTAGCGGACCCAGTGATGCCTCCCCTCTCTCCTTCACCATATCAGGGTGCTCACTGACAATGCGCGCAATGACTTTGCGTCCATCTACGCCGTCTGCGGCTGAAGTTGCCTCATTGATGCAATCTGCAGACTGTTTTCCAGACAGCATGCACGAAATGAGAGACGGTATGGCCTCTTTGGCAAATTGTCCTGCGGCGAGCGCCTTCATTATCTGTACAACACCGTCCATGTCGTTGAATGTTCTGCCGGTGCTCCTCTCGGCCTCAGGTATGTGATTGAGGAGTGTTCTCGCGAGCACCGAAGGGTTGCCATACGCATCACACACAGAACTGAAGAAGTCTGTGAATCCCTCCTCCGCGATCTGCACAGCCTGCTGCATGTGTATCGAAAATCTCAGTGAGAGCCTCGCCGCCTGGTCTTCAAAAGGCTCCGGCAGTTTTGCAACTACCTCAGTAAGCATTGGGCCGCTGACGACCACAGGGAGTACATCGGTTTCGGGATACATTCTGGCACTTCCCGGAAGCGGTCTGCTGTAAGCAGTGCTGCCGTCCTGCATTGCATCCCTTGTCTCCTCTGGAACGCCCTCAATGGCCTCTGCGGCCCTCATGAAAATTTCATTGAAAATACGATTCATGGTTCCGGCAGGAGCAGCGGAAATGACAAAGGCATCCCCTGTTTTTGCGGAAAGGAAAGCGGCAACGGATGCTTTTTCCTCTTCGCTTATGCCGTATGCCGGGAGTTCGTCTGAATGCAAAATCCCGCGAACACCGAGAGGGCGAATGCGCTGCGCCATCTCAGTGCCCACAACACTTACGCCGCCGTAAGAAAGGATGCCTGAAAATGATGGCAGAACAGCGCCTCCTATTATATGGCCTGAAGCAAAGGCACTCTTAATGATTGAAGATGAACTGGAGGCGAATAGATGAGTGACATCCTTCCAGGATGGCTTCTGAACAACTGTTTTCCTCTTCCTGAGCTCCGCTGCTGCATCGGCAAGGCGTTTCTGCCTGGACGCTTCCATTGCGGCAATTTTCGGAAGCATGTCCAGTTCCTGGACCCCTTTGATTTCGACCCTCGAGCCACCGGCTATGGATATGTTCAGATCCTCCCGAATAGTCCCTATTCCCCTCTTCACCCTTCCTGTAGCTCTTAGAAGCTGCCCGATACGCTTTGCTGTTTCCTTAAGCAGTTCGGGTGAGTCAATGTCGGGCTCTGTGGCTATTTCCAGCAGCGGAACGCCCAGCCGGTCAAGCCGATAGGTGACAGTATCGTCCTTCCTCTCAATCCTGCGGCAGGCATCCTCCTCGCAGCATATCGTCTGTATCCTCACCTTCCTATCACCAATCTGCACATAGCCGCCGGTTGCAATCAATGCAGTGCGCTGGAATCCTGCCGTGTTTGAACCGTCGACAACAATCTTGCGCATGAAGTGCACTTCATCTACCGGTTTCGAATGCAGAAGCATGGCCATTTCCAGGCCTGTGAATATTGCATCGAAATTGACTTCGTGGGGCGGTTCCTCATCCAGCTCGACAAGGCAGCTGTTGTCCGTAATTTCATATTTGAAAAGCCTGTCCATGGAGGATTGCCATTCGGCCGCTCTGTCAATTTCACCCATTTCAGATCTGGACACCCTCAGTTTTCTGAAGACACTGCCTGAAACGGTTTCACTCAGTGTTGACAGACAACCGCAGAATAGTTTGGTTGTATCGAGCTGCTGATGGATTTCCAGCCCTGCCTTTATTCTGACTGTTTCATTCAATGCCTTCAGCACCTTCTCTTCTTTCTGTCAATTCGCCTGCAAGGTTTGTCATCATTGCTTTTCTTACATCGCTGTCTTTCCGGTGATGTGCAAGCACATACCGCAGTTTGACATAGGCAACCTCTGGAAGCATGTCGCCTCCGGGAATGACGCCTGCCTTCAGCATGTCCCTGCCGGTGGAGTATACATCAAGATTTGTTGTTCCAAAAAGACATTGTGTGGTTACAACAACTGCTACGCCTTCAGAAACTCTTCTTGCAACAGACTTTACCAGCTCAGAACTCACGTGCCCCAGGCCCGTCCCGGCAACAACGGCACCTCTCTTTCCCTCAGTCCAGTCCAGAAAATCCTTTCTGCCCATATCGGGATAAAACTGTATGAGTGCAACGTCCTTTGCCAGCGACGTGTCAGCTGTGACAGTTCCAGTGGAGGCTTTCCTGTATGCAGAAAGATAACGCAGCCCGTCACCGACGGAGGCAATTGGCTTTGCATTTATGCTTCTGAATGCGTCTCTCCTGCTGGAATGCATCTTTCTGACTTTCGTGCCGCGGTGAACCGTGCATTCGTCGTCTGATGAATTTGAGTGCATGACGACGACGACCTCTCCTATATCGCTTTCTGCCGCGGTCTTTGAAGCGCACAGAAGGTTAAGATAGCCGTCAAATGAGGGCCTGTCAGGGGACCGTTGTGCACCCACGAGTACCACAGGCCCGGACAGGTTGTGAAGCATGAATGAGAGGGCGGCTGCTGTATATGACATTGTATCTGTGCCGTGTGATATCAGCACGCCGCTGTAGCCGGAATTCAGTTTTGACGCAACCTCTTTCGCGATGGATGACCATTCTCTGTGACCGAAGTTCTCACTCATCTCTGAAAAGAGATTCTTACCCTCCAGTGAACAAATGGATGAAATTTCCGGAACGAGGGAGACGACACCGTCTGCATCATATGCCGGAAATACACCCCCGGTCCTGTAGTCTACAAAACTCGCAATAGTTCCGCCTGTTCCTATAAACGCAACACGTCTGCCTGAGGAACTCACACGCAGCCGAAGAGGAGGATGCGCAGACGCAGCGTGGGCAGATGCGATTTTCTCCACATGTAAATCGCCGCCATAGCGCACGCCGACGTTATAGCCTGAAGTGAGTTTGATCGTAAATGCATCCCTGCGGCTGAAATCATGATGCGGGAGCAGGATACCCACCATTGTTTCATCGTCACGGCTAACCCGTATCTCATCTCCTGGTGAGATGCCGGCATCCCTGAGCTTCGTCATGGCATCAGTTGCCGTTGTCTGAAATTTCATCACCAATTGCATCTAATACGGTCTTAAAACACTTCTGCCCGTTTGACCTGAATGCACTGAATGCACTAAATGCACTGTACTAAATGCACAGAAAAGGCAAAATGGAAAGAGGCATTGCTTATCATCTGAAAAGAGGAAGTGTGACGCTGATTTGGACGAACACTCTATAATGCTCAAAGGCTCGGAAATTCACTACAGCATATACAGCAGCAGAAGGACTGAAAGGCTGGGCATAATCATGGACGAGTATGGAGAGGTGAGAGTCAGGGCTCCGCCCGGCACATTACCAAAGACAATAGAGCGGTTTCTGACTGAAAACTCGAACTGGATTTTCAGAACCAGGGAGAAAATGAAGAAAAGACGAAGGCATGTCGTAGATGCGAAGGAAGGGGCATTTGTTCCTTACTTTGGAAGGGAAATCACGCTCCAGGTAAGTTCAAAAGCTTCAGAACCTGAACTGAGAGCAGCTGGAGGAAAAGAGATGCTGATCCTGCCTGCCAATTCAGAAACGGGTGAAACACCCCTTGATTTCCTCAGGTCATTCTACATGCAGGCAACAGTGTCTTATCTGCACAGGAAAATATCCGGTTTTGAACGACTGACAGGTGTGAAGTCCAAAAGATATGAAGTGAAAGAATTCAGAAGCAAATGGGGGAGCTGCTCACCCTCCGGCACGATCAGATTTAACTCAAAGCTTTCGGCCTTTCCGGAAGATGTGATTGATTACGTCGTAGTTCATGAGCTGTGCCACCTGAAGTACAGGAGACATGATGCATCATTCTGGCGGCTGGTCTCGTCGTATCTGAGCGACTTGGATGACAGGCGGGAGAAGTTGAGAAAAATTGCCATCGAAACCAGTTTCTCATGGTAAATGGGCATTACACACTCATAAGTGCGATTCCAAGAAATATAAGTGCAGTGCCTGCCGCTGCAATAACCGTAAACACCTCACCAAGGAAAGTGACCGAAATTATTATTCCAACAACAGGCTCAAAGAGCGTAATCACTGTTGAGGTTGTTGCTGAAAGCGACCGAAGTCCCCTGAACCAGAGAAAGAACGGCACGACGGTGCAGAAGATAGAGAGATAGACAACTGAAGCAACTGAAATCTGGTTGCTCCAGAGAGACATGGAAAAATTGCCTGAGATGAGCGTGAAAATGAATACAAAAGCTGAAGCAAAAATAAATGATCCGAGTATTAGATCGACGGTTTTGATGCCTGCCATGTTCTTCTTTGAAATGACAATGAAAATGGAAGTGAGCACAGCACTGAGCAGAAGCTCCAGTGTGCCGGCAACAGGAGAACCGGCTGAGCTACCATTTGCAACTATGCCTGATGTCAGAATGATGCCAAACATACCTGATATGACTGCTGGCCACCGCTTCAGGCTCAGCTGTTCGTTTATGAGCACATAAGCGAAAAGCGGAACCATGATTGGGCTGGTGTTGACAAGGACAGCTGCCTCAGAAGCGGTCGTACTCACCTGAGCGACATACTGCAACAGGAATGAAAGGGACATCACGAAACCCATAGTGACTGTCTCCAACCTGAACAGCCCTCTGATTTTTGCTCCTCTCAAGAGCTGAATGATGAGGAGAACAGATGTGGCGAGGAGAAACCTCCACATAAGAAAATCATAGGGGTTTGCATTTTCGAGCCCGACCTTAACAAGCGGAAACGAGGTTCCCCACAGCGCGGCCGCGGCGAGCGTAAGCAGAACCGCTTTCAACCTTCGCTTTTCCATTCCTGCCTGACTTGCTTGAACCATTGATAAACCTTTGGTGAAGGCGTGATCTGGCAATTTGACCGTTCGTGAGCAGCGACGTTTTTTAAATGATGCGATCAATGACAACACTGTTTCAAATGAAGATACTGGTTGTCGGGGGCGGCTGCAGGGAGCACATACTGACTCAGAGATTGAAGGCTGACGGCAACAGTTTGCTTGCGGTAATGAAAAACAGAAACCCCGGAATTGAAGCACTCTGTGACACTGTAATGCAGTGTGACGAGATGAATGTTGATGCGGTTTCAGTTTTTGCGAAGCGCAACAGAGTGGATTTTGCAGTGATAGGGCCTGAGAATCCACTCGCTGTTGGCATAGTTGATGCACTTGCAGATGCCGGTGTCAGTTGCTTTGGACCGAAGAGAAAGGCTGCTGAGATTGAATCATCGAAGTCCTTTACCAGAAAACTTCTTGAAAGGCATGGAATACCGGGCAATCCGGAATATGCCTCATTTTTGAGTGCCGGGGAGGCACTTGAGCACGTAAAGCATTGCAATTATCCTGTTGTTGTCAAACCGTCAGGACTCACCGGCGGGAAGGGTGTCAAGGTGGTTGGCGATCATCTGCGTGACAATCATGAAGCAGGGGAATATGTCAGAGAGATATTTACCTCTCCGTCTGGAAAGAACGGTGTGGTAATCGAGGAGAAGCTGGATGGGGAGGAATTCAGTCTGCAGGCTATTTCCGATGGCAGACATCTTCTCCCCTTTCCGCTTGCACAGGACCATAAGCGTGCATTTGACGGTGACAGAGGCCCGAATACTGGAGGAATGGGTTCCTATTCGATGGCCGATGGTCTGCTCCCGTTCGTTGAGGCGGCTGACAGAGATTATGCA
>DAHXLZ010000073.1 GCA_027365715.1 Methanomassiliicoccales archaeon
GCTGAAAAAATACGGGCACTGGTTTATCGAAAGAAGGCCAGAGACCTGTACGATATTAATTTTCTCTTAAAAAAAGGGATAATTACCACCATGGAACTTGTAAATAGGAAACTCCAGATATACGAAACCGAATTCTCTCTGGAACTTCTGCGGAAGGCCGTGTTTACGATCAAAGCGTCCTGGATTTCAGAACTTGGTGTATTCGTTGAAAGTCTTCCAGATTTTGATAGCGTGAGTTATTTTGTTCTGGAAAACCTGAGGAAAATGCCGTAACTTCTTTTTTTAATCCACTCAGATGCAGACAACACTCTTTGTAAACTCAAGAAACAGAGTATTGTTTGTCTCAATCGGGTTTCCAAGTCTTTTGTAAACCGGGTAAAGGTCAATTGAACTCCAACTCAGCGGATTGAGAGGCCAGAGGAACATTATGACGAATGGCAGGACATGGCTGTCTTTGCCATTGCAAGGCTGTTCCACACCTCACCCATGAAGAACGTCTATCACCATTACATCACATCGCATCTATCGAACCTGTTTCCGGATGCATCGCTGTCACCGAAGCCGTTGAGCGACATGCTCTATGCGACAGGATTGAGCAGGCAGATGACTGTTGATTTCATGAAGGAATTCGTCAGCGGGAGCCTGTTATATTCTCACTTGAAAACATGCATCCGGCTTTCTTCAGGATGGTATCCGGCAGCATAAGGGATGCGATCATCATACCGGCCGCAGTCAGGGAGGCCGGCATATCCATCGCCGTCGTTGTCACCTACAAGGGTTTCTATTCTGCGAAGAACACGAAGATGCTCAAGTGTGTATATCCTTCACACTGTCACTGAATGTAAAATCTTCCCCCTGCGAATAGAGGAGGGAGAATATCACGCAGGATCAAACTGGAAATCAGCCTGGAACAACACTCGCACTGCTGATCACGACTTTCGTCTGTGGCCTGTCGTTCCTGTCCCTCTTCACATTGCTTATTGCCACAGCAACCTCCATTCCTTCCGTAACCCGACCGAAGACCGGATGTTTTGAATCGAGGAAATTATTGTCCGCAACATTTATGAAAAACTGGCTGCCGCCGGTGTTTGGGCCCGCATTAGCCATGGAAAGCGTCCCCTTCGAATTTCTGTTCCTGCTGGTAAATTCGTCCTTTATGGCATATCCTGGTCCGCCAGTGCCTGTTCCCGTCGGGTCTCCACCCTGAATCATGAAACCGGGAATTACCCTGTGAAAAATCACACCATTGTAGAATCCCTTTTCTACGAGCTTCTTAAAATTTCCAGCAGTAACCGGCATTTCCTTTTCAAAGAGTTCGATCACAATCTTTCCAGCAGTTGTTTCCAGCATCACCCTAGACATTTTAACCGGTTTCGCATATTGAAACAGATATCTAAATTATCCGATGTTATCGTCGAAATCAGACAGTGCTTCAACAAAATACGATTTAACGATTCCGGCTGACATACCCGTCACGGCAATTTCCGCCCACAAGCTCCAGGCCTGGAAGATGCTTTTGTGTTGTGCATCGAACGCCGGGAAATTCGTACCGTGCCTCCACACATTTCTTTCTGCCTTAGCCGGTTTTTCCGGACATTTGGCGCAGGAATCTTACCCCTTTGAGCTCCCATTACACGAAACCTGTAGGGTGTTGACACCAATCCTCAGAGCCGGGAGGTGTTCATCGCAGTAATTTTCAATAAACCTTTGCTCCATTCTCAGCAAGGAAATCGGCGAGCCCCCGGACAGTTCTGAAAAGATGCGAAATTAAGCCAAACCTCTGAGCCGCTCGAACATTTTCAGGGGCGTCGTCGATGAAGACACACTCACTTGCAGGTAAGCCGGCAACTTCAACCGCAATTTCGAACATTCGTCTCTCAGGCTTCGCTGTTCCGACTTCATAAGAGAGAACAGCGTCATCAAACAGTGTATCAAAACCGTAAGAGCGCTTCAGCATATTCCATGTATATTCCGGCATATTGCTGAGGGCAACCACAGTCCAACCGTTAGAGTTCCTGATTCTGTCGAGCAGACTCAGCACCTCCTGATCAGGCATTATGCTTGAGTCCAGGAGCGATGTGAATTCGTCTGTGCGCACACTGAGTTCGAGCCTTTTCGAAACGTTCGAGCAGAACTCTCTCACAGTGATGCTGCCAAGATCAAATGCAACAGCTTCTTCCCGCAGGATGCGTAATGCCTTTTCCCGATCTGTTCCAAATCTTCTCTGGAATACATCAGCCATGACAGAGTATGGATAAGAGACACAGACGCCACCTATGTCGATTAGAACGCCTTTCAAGAACAACCACCAGACCGGTGACACTTGAAACAGAATAAAAATGTTGGTGGAAGTAATTTGATGCATTCCGGCAGGCAAACCCGCATCGGGCGTGTGGACTGGGGGAACAGACTGAATATGGCCGGATAAGTCTATAGCCGCACTCACTTATTTTTGGCATGTGAGACGATGAATTCATCAAGCTTTTTCACGAAATCCATCATATCGCAGACAACGCCATAATCAGCATATCTGAAAATCGGTGAATTCCTGTCGGTGTTTACTGCCAGGACACTTCCGGAATACCTTATACCGACAACATGATTGTCCCGGCCGGAGATGCCGAGTGCCACGTAAAGAGAAGGGGATATCGAGATTCCAGTCAGACCGATCTGCTGCTGACTCGGAACCCAGCCCATGTCAACAACCGGCCTTGTAGCGCCTACCGAGGCTCCCATCTTTTCGGCAAGCGATAATATTGCCGGCACATTTTCTTTGCTCTTTATCCCTCTGCCGATGCCGATCACCACCTCCGAGCTGCTCAGCTTCCTGTATTCCTTTGGCCTTTGCGTGAAGGACAGCCGCTTTACGCGGGATTCGCCGTGAGTCTGAATCGCGCCAACCCTCATAGGTGAAGTTCCAGCGCGTTTTGGAAATATTCCCGGCCTGACGGTAGCCATTTCCGGTGATGTCCTGGACACTATTCTCGCCACTATACCCCCACCAAATGCCGGTTTGTACTGTATCAGTTTGCCATGTTCGATTTTGAGGTCGATGCAGTCTGCAGTCAATCCCAGCCTCAGCCTCGCAGCTATCTTTGCAGCAACTTCCCTGCCGTTCACAGTGGAAGGAAACACAACACATTTTGGCTTGTTTGATATGATGAGTTCGGCGAGCGCATCTGAAAACAGTTCATAATCGATGCATTCTGCATACAGATATTCGTGACAGAGCATGCCTTCAAGCAAGTCCGGCAGTATGTTGCCTGCGACTTTCACAGACATTTTTTCAGGAATGGATAGTTCGGCCAGTTTTGACGCAATTTCCATAGAAGTGTCAGGATCGTCCAGGGCAACCCCCCAGAGTTCTCCGGTCAACTCACCATTATCCGTAAGAGCAATACTGGCTGTTTCCTTTACTCTGCTTCGCGAGGCAAGTTCGAGTATCAGCCTGAATGCGTTCTCATCAGGCTCGATAAACAGTGTCTTTCTGAAACTCTCCACCTTTTCAGTCCCGGTCACGATTGTCGGCGAATCGGAGCCGTTCACTGCCGCAGCTGTATCGCGCAGCGACATTACAGTAATCCGCTGTTCAAAATCAGCGGAAGCGGGAGCCGGTACCCTGGCCCTGTTTATCTTTTCACTGACAGATACTACAGCAGGCAATGTAAGGACAAAACTGGCCGCACCATCTTCCAGTTCCTGTTCCACAACAACTCCACCTTTCCCGTCGAATTCCATTCTGGAGACTGATGATTTGAACGGTAAACCAAGAAATTCGGCAACTTCGGGAGGGACCTGTGAAGTTTCTCCGTCAAGTGAATACTTGCCCAGCATGATTAAATCCGGTCTGACTTTTCTCGCAACTTCCGCAAGCACCCCGGAAGTCACAAGCGTGTCTGCTCCCGCCAATTCGCGGTCTGTGAGGAGGATAGCATCATCTATGCCCATTCTCAGTGATTCAACCAGAATCTCCTTTGCTGAAGGAGGTCCCATCGTTACCGTTACAGTGGTGGCTCCGGACTTCTCGTGTATTCTAACCGCTTCTTCGATTGCCTTCCTGTCGAATGAATTCAGGAGCAACGGGACGCCTTCCCTCCTGACTCTCATAGTGGATGTGTCGAACTCGATTCTGTTAACATCTGGAATCTGTTTGATAAAAACAAGGATCTTCATTCAATGTCCACCATTACGTTTCCGTTATCTGCCTTCACGCTGTAAGTCTTCAGAGGAGAAGTATCGCCGCCATCCTGGGGTGGCGCAACGACCTCTCCTGTCGATGGATTATACGACGCGTAATGGAAGCTGCAGACCACATTTCCACTTTCGAGCGTTCCGTTCGAGAGGTCGTCGTTCTCATGCGTACACCTCAGAGATGTGGCAAAGAGCCTGTCGCCATCCCTGATAATCAATATCTCTCTGCCAGCAACCTCTGACCTCAGGAGGCCGGAAACCGGGATTTCAGCCAGTTTTACAACAGTTTGCCAGGTCATAAGCAGCCAATATACCACCACGTTTAAAACGTTTACAATTTGTAATGCAGCTACACTCAAAACAGAAGTTGAGTTTCTGCAGTCATGGTTGGACCAGAATCCGGAGCGCTTCTGCCTTCGTCTCCGGATTCTTCTCAAAGCTCCCGCGGATTGCGCTGGACACGGTCTCAGAGTTGTGAGAGCGCGCTCCTCTCATTTCCATGCACATGTGTCTTGCCCTGATATAAACCATGACTCCCTGAGCACCAAGTTTGTTGAACAGAAAATCTGCGATCTCGCTTGTAAGACGTTCCTGAACCTGAGGTCTTGATGCAAAATATTTGACCGCCCTTGGAAGTTTTGAAAGACCCACTATCTTTTCACCCGGTATGTAAGCGATTGACACTTCCCCTATAATCGGCAGCAGGTGATGTTCACACATGGAATAGAGAGGAATGCTCTTTATAGCCAGTATATCGTGGTAACCGGGATTCCTGAACGATGTCATTCTCGGCTCGTTTTCACCGTCCATTCCGGAAAATAACTCAGAATACATGCCGTAGACGCGCCGGGGCGTATTTCTGAAAACTTCTGTCTCCTCTTTGACCCCCATCTCTCTGAGTATAGTCCTTACAGCCTCCTCGATGCGAGCCTGTGACCTGGTACTCCTC
>DAHXLZ010000099.1 GCA_027365715.1 Methanomassiliicoccales archaeon
TAGTGTCCCACGTTTATCTCCGTCTTCTTACCATAGCTTTCGTTGGCAATATATATCGATTTTATCCAGTGGATGACGTTTTGCAGGTGAAAATGTTTCCTGAGCATGAGCACGGCTTCGAACGGACCCCATGGATTCGCCGGAGAGGATCCTATGTTAAGGAAAAATGACCCGGATTCTGTCAGCTTGTTTCTTATTTTCAGCGCAACCGATTCCAGCCATGTGACATAATCGGAACGCGGCACTGTGTCGTCATAACTGCCGTACGCTGTCCCGATGTTATATGGAGGAGATGTAACGACAACATCGACAGTTCCATCGCCCGCCATGTCCATTCCCTCGAGACAGTCCACATTATACAAGTCTATTGAACACTGACCGTATGCAGTGTCTGATGTGAAATGCAGCGGATGGCTCTTCCGCTTCGGTCTGTCACTTCCTCGTGTATTGACGGCACCCATGGTAACTCCCTCAAATCTTACCGGACGATGCGGCGGTGCATTGCATTTTCCGTGAAATTTCCCCGACAGCGTATCTTAACCGCGCATGCAGAGGAATGTGCATATCCACGAAAACACAAGGCAGGGAAACAACAGAGCGGAAACATTTAATGTTTGGCTTTCGTGGCGCCGTTGGCACTTCATGCACCGGAGCCTGTCTGGGAATATGTCTGAAGAGGAATGGATTCTTCGGGCAGCGGCGCAGTGGTCAAAGTTGCAATTTTATGAGAACACCACCATGTTGGCTCTGCCGCCGGTCAACAATATTTTTATGCTGAGATTGCAATGGTGCTTCCGTAATTTTATGCTCAATATATCGGAGGTCCTCGATCGGTCTGCTGAAAAGTGGCCCGCCAAGACATTCATTGTTTTTGAGGGCAAGGAGATGAACTACTCTGGCTTCAGAGAAAAAGTGCTGGGCTGGACGTCATACCTGAGGGGGAGAGGGATAAAACAGAACGACGTCATTGCCGTGTTTTCAAAGAACCGTCCGGAGATGCTTGAGCTGTGGATGGCGGCATGCCGCCTTGGAGCGATTTATTCACCCTACAATTTCAACCTGAAACCCGATGATATAAGAGCGCTTGTGGGTGATTCCGGTCCCGAACTGCTTTTTTCCGATAAGCCTCTCGATGACGTCGGAACGGAGACGCTTGAATTTGACAAAATCAGGATCAAGGGCCGGGACGATTACATCTGCGAAACTGCACCGGACGACATAGCGACCGTCCTGTACACATCCGGTACGGAAGCAGGACCCAAAGGCGTAATGAACACTCATCTGAACTGGTATGCTGCACTGCTGAGTTCCGTCCACGATCTTGAATGGGAACACCGGGATACATTTCTGCTGAGCATACCGGTGTATCATGTGGCGGGCCTCTACACGTTCTTCGGTTTCATGAACGTCGGCGCGACAATCGTGCTGGAAAAGATGCCGAATCCTTCAGAGATAGTCGAGCTGATCGAGAAACGCGGCGTCACGTACCTTATCTTCCCGCCGACGCTCTACATCGGCCTTTCCCAGTTTCTCAGGAAGCCTCTTCCGACTGTCAGGAAGTGCATAAGCTTCGGCGCATTCATAAGCACATCGCAGTTCGATGCCGTGTCGAAGATATTTCCGGATGTGCGGTGGAGAAACTATTACGGCATGACCGAGACGACGCCCATGGGAACAACCCTGCAGCCGGATGATTTTAACGCACGAAAAGAGTCCATCGGAACGCCGCACGTGAATATTTCTGTAAAGATTGTCAGGGAAGACGGCCAGGAGGCAGGAACTGGAGAGACAGGCGAGATACTGATGAAGGGTCCTACAGTGGCAAAAGGCTATTTCAACAATGAGGAGGGTACAAAAAAGGCGTTCCGTGACGGATGGGTCCATACCGGCGATCTCGCAATGAAGGACACTGAGGGCTTCCTTTACTTTGTCGACAGAAAAAAGGACATCATAAGGACAGGCGGAGAGAATGTTGTTTCTGTCGAAGTCGAAAGGGAGATCCTGCAGGACAAATCGGTTGCAGAGGCCTCCGTTGTGGGCCTGCCGCATCCGTACTGGCTGGAGGCTGTCACGGCATTCGTCACGCCGAAGAAGGATCAGATGCCGGTGGAATCGGAAATACTGGAACGGCTCAGACAGAACATGGCCGGATATAAGGTGCCGAAAAGGATCATAATTGTCGATGCACTTCCACACAACGCCAGCGGAAAGATCCTGAAGAAGGAGCTTCGCGAGAGATACAGCGACATGTACCTCAGTGAGACACGGTGAGGTGTAACAACAACGGAAGTCAGGACCGAAGGAAGGACAATCACCGAGACGGATGTTGTCATGTTTTCCTATTTTACGGGAGATTGGACCTATCTGCACACAGACAAAGTGGCAGCCGAAAAGAGCGTTTTCGGCGAACGAGTCGCGCATGGATACCTGACGCTCTCTGTCTCACTCGGACTCATGATCAGGTCAGGTGCCATTAATGCAGACCTGTTCAAGGCACTGAAGTCCATAGACTTCGTCAGGTTCGTCAAACCGGTGAGGATAGGGGACACGCTAACGGTTGTTTACGGCAGTGCAAGAAAGGAGTCACGCCCGGGAGCGGTCTCTGTAACCACAGACGCGCGGACTCTCAATCAGCGAAGTGAAATCGTGATGGAATTCAGGACACTGCATGTCGAGCGACCGGCGAATGCAAAGAGGGAGTGAGGTGAAGTCCTACAAAGAAATGAAGACCGAAAACAGCAGAGTTGCAGTTGTGGGCACGGGCCAGACAAAATTTGAGGCAAGATTCCCCGGCATGACGTACTATGAGCTTGCATTCGAGGCTGCGAGCAGGGCGATGAAGGACTCCGGCACGGGGATAGGAGATATAGATTCGGTCGTTTACGGCATCTACAATGATCTCTTCGAGAGGCAGATAATGCCCGACACCTACGTTCACGACTACCTCGGAATGTATGGAAAACCCGGCCTGAGGATTACGACTGGGGGCGCGACGGGAGGGTACGCCTTCCGATCCGCATATGCGGAGATAGCGTCCGGCCTGGCGGACACAGCGCTGCTCATTGGGGTGGAAAAGGCGCAGGACTGTTATGACTGGGCACAGGGCAAGACGACACCCGAGGTCATAAAATCAATTGCGTACAGCGCGGACATGACTTGGGAATTCCCGCTGGGCGCATCCGCCGCGTCCTCATACGCGATACTCGCTGCCGCACACATGAAGAAATACGGGACGACGGAGGAGCAGGCGGCGCTGGTGAGCGTCAAGAATCACGGTAATGCGATGAACAACCCCTATGCGCAGAGCCCCATGAAATTAACCGTAGAAGACGTGATGGCGTCGAGAATGATATCGTACCCGTTCAAGATGCTCGACTGCTCTCTCTACACGGAGGGCGCCTGTGCGCTGGTGCTGATGAGCGAAAGGAAGGTGGTTGAAACAGGTGCAGAGAATCCTGTGTGGGTGATGGGCATAGGCTCATCGAACGACAAGTCGTTCACGGGCTCGAGATCCATCGGAGACAGAATGGGAAAGTACGGCGATATCGCTGACCTCAGGAACCATTATGAGGCTGCGGGCCGGGCATACAGGATGGCCGGCATCGGGAATCCCGGGAAGGAGATAGACGTTGCCGAGCTGCACGACGCATTCAGCTTCACGGAAATACAGGGATACGAAGCGATGGGTTTTGCGGAAAAGGGAAAGGGAGGAAAATTTATAGAGGACGGGATACCCCTTCCAGGCGGTGCGCTCCCTGTATCACCGTCCGGAGGACTGCTGGGCGCCGGACACGCCGTCGGCGCCACTGGCGTCATGCAGATAGGCGAGATTGTCTGCCAGATCAGGCAGCGGGCGCAGAAGAGACAGGTTGAAATCAGGAATGGCGTGGGCCTTGCCCATTCCATAGGCGGTCCTGGTTCATCGTATTGCTCCGTTGCTGTCCTTGGAGATGAATGATATGAAGAGTTCGACTGAGAAGGCTAAGGAGACCGCCGCCAGGGAGCTGAAATCGGAACCGCTCGAGAGTGTCATAGACCGCATCATGGCTGAAAGACTCGAAAGAAACAGTTCGGTACTCGAGCGCCAGAAATATTTCGAAATTCCCGACAAGATGGTAATGTTCTACAAATACAGCTATGGAAT
>DAHXLZ010000095.1 GCA_027365715.1 Methanomassiliicoccales archaeon
TCCATCAGGGCTATAATGAGGTTCGATGAACCACTCTCCCACAGGATTTACGCCGGCGCAGACATATTCGTCATGCCTTCCCGGTTCGAACCCTGCGGTCTTGGTCAGATGATCAGCATGAGGTACGGTACCGTTCCAGTAGTCAGAAAGACGGGCGGACTGGCTGATACGGTCACTGGATTCGATGCCGGCACGGGTGAGGGGAATGGTTTTGTCTTCGCTGAAAACGATCCCCTGGAACTTGCCGATGCATTCGTGCCTGTCACGCCTGCTTCCGTCTTCTCCCCCTTTTCGTCTCCGGCCCCCACATGACTTCCAGGATGGAATATGTAAGTGCCTATCCCCAGCTTTTCACACCTGCCTATTTCGTCCAGAACAGCATCAATCGATGTCTTCAGCCCTTTCTTTTCCGGGCTCGCCAGGTTGGTGAGATACGAGCCGTGCGCTACAACCGCTTTGAGTTTGCTTGACTTGAAATCCTCTCTGAACCGCTTTGCCGCTTCCTCATCAATGGGTTTTGCCTTCCACTGCATCTGGTTCCTGGTGAAAATCTGAATTGCGTCGGCTGCTATCTCTATCCCTGAAGTGACAGCGTTGCTGTAACCGCCACCAATGCCGACATGCGCCCCCAGCCACATCTCCCTGCATCCTGCCTATTCCTGGAATTTGGACATGACTGCAACGAGTTCCGAGAGCTCAAAAGGCTTCACAATGTAAGCTCTGGCACCAAGCTCTACCGCCCGCTTCTGCATGGTCCTGTCGTAAAGTGCGCTTACGGCAACAATGTTTGCCTTGGGATCGAACGCCAATATCTCCTTGATTGCCTCCAGACCATCTTTGTTAGGCATCGCCAGATCGAGCAATACGACATCGGGCTTCTTCTCCTTGTAGAGCGCGACAGCCTCGTTTCCATCCTTGCCCTCTGCAATCACTCGATGATCGAAGGCCTCCAGGGCTGCGACCATTGCCGCCCTTGTGAGGGATGAATCGTCCACAACCAAGACATTCAATTCATACATCTCCCAGTTAAGGTGATTTTAGTATATTTATAAAATAAGTTCTACTGTTCCCGCGCAAATCCGCAACTCGGGGCGTCCAATTCCCTTCGATTCTACAAATTGCATGTCTCACGGCCACCTGACCGGGAATATCACCATGATACAGACTATCATGCTAATAAACTAATAAATATCGGTCTTTATTGTTTGAACGTCAAATGGATGTGCTTTCTCGAAACATTTATGTTCTGCAACGGGGAAGTCTTGACATATTCGGGATCCAGGGAGTGAATAGGGCAATTGTCTGAAATCAGGAAGGACTATGTCACAGACACTTGGGTGGTAATCTCCGAGGAAAGAGCAAAACGCCCGAAGGATTTCATCCGGACGCATCTGAAGATCCAGAACGGCACATGTGTCTTCTGCTCAGGTAATGAAAAGCAGACCCCTCCGGAGATTTATGCTTTCAGGGAGGCAGGGACGCAGACGGATACACCCGGATGGTGGATAAGGACAATACCCAACAAGTTCCCCGCTCTCAGGATCGAGGGCTCGGTCGATAAACATTCAAACTCAATATTCAGCAGCATGAGCGGAATTGGCTGCCATGAAGTGATAATAGAATCGCCTGAGCATGACAAGCCGCTTGCACTGCTGCCTGTCAGCCAGGTGAAGGAGGTGATAGAGATGTACAAGTACAGGCTTTCCGACCTGTCCAGGGACAGGCGATTCAAGTACACCATCGTATTCGAAAACCACGGCGCGGAGGCAGGCGCGTCGCTGGAGCATCCACACAGTCAACTCATAGCAACGCCTATGAT
>DAHXLZ010000106.1 GCA_027365715.1 Methanomassiliicoccales archaeon
TCGAACTGCATAAAGTTAGATGTCGGGAAGCCGAAAAACTGCAATGCCGGCAGTAAATTCGGCATATAATTGAAGAAAAAGGATGGCATTCCGACTAGCTGGACATGCAGACTTGTGTTAACAAATAGCACACCCGGGAATACAGGGAAGAAGAAGTCATTGACTTCCGAAAAGAGTGTGTTTACAGGCATGTTCTGCACGCCTTGAATCACATAGGGGCTGCCTGATGTGCCACCGCCAGACGCAGATAGAGAGGATGCCAGTGACGTTACCCCGGAATTACCCATTGCGAAAAGGGGCGTGTAAATACCTATGCTCGGGTTTACCGAAAGTGATATTGCAGTAACTGTCCCAAGAGTGAAATTCATGATAGAATGTTCGCTGAAAAGTGCCTCTCCGCTGTAAACACCGTCAGCCGGCAGCAGATATTGGAATGAGCCACTGCTGCTGACGGGTGCCCATGCTGCGCCAGATTCGCTGAACCGCGAGCCAGGGCTGACAAAAAGGAATGCGTTTGCCGGAGTCAAGCTTCCAGAATAAGTTACAGAACCGGCATGATTACTGCCACTGACATTCCACATTCCATAGAGCAGCGAGGGTCCGGTCCCAAGATGCGCCACAGCATCCTGTGTCCAGAAGACAGTAATGCCTTCGGAGGTTTCGCCTGTATCGGTTCCAAAGTTGAATGCAGAAGGCACGTTTGCGTAAAAGCCGGTAGTCGCGTCCAGATACTTCAGTGTCATGGCTCCACTTATATTGTATAAGGAAGTGGTGCTTCCACCACCCGGTCCGCCTATCATCATCTCAGCATCATAAAGGAGATAGCCTGTAGGTGTAAGCGTTGTCCCGCTTACAAGGTAAGATGGCGCTTTTGCCGCAGACTGACCAGGCAGTGTGGAATTGAAGATGACCATGTCGTAGGAGCCTGCCTCAGGACTTGTAAAAGTGGGCGACATGACAGAGTAATTGAAATAGACTGCACTCCTGCCTCCAACGGTCGTTGAATTCAGGAAAAGGTTCACGGTGAACGGATAGCCCACATTGATCGTAGGGCCGATATCATAGTAGAAAACTGGAGCGATTATGTTGCCATCTGCGGAATAAATGCTGTTCTTTGTAAGAGTGAAAGAGGGGCTGGAAAAATTCCAGATGTTGTCAAGAAAAGTCAGTGAATGTGTTCTCGCAGAATAGAAAAATACATTCTGTGTCCAGAACACGTAATGCGATGAGCCGAAGAGTGTCACATTATTGAGCACGGTGTTGAGCTGGATGGTAACACTGTAAGGTGCGTCGTTGAGGAGATAAAAGGGTTTCATGTTGCTGAAACTCGCGCTTCCTTCGAAACTGGAAGTCGACAAATTATATCCTACGATGCCGCTTGATGTGTTTCTGAGGCCGAAATCTCCGAGACCCATGGGCGCGGGAGATGTTGAATAGAGAGGTTGAACAACGCCACCATTCACAGCAGTTCTGGCGTTAAAATTTGGCAGATAAACATATTTCGACGGTATGTGTCTTGAGGTCAGAGTATTGAGTACACTGTTAGTGAGCGGATTCGCAGATGCTGAAAATGAGGAAGCGCCATTCTTCACCGGCGACGCATGTCCGGATAAACCAGCATTTGCGTGGATATACCCGCCAGGAACTCCCAGCACAATCAACGTCGAAACAACCATCAACAGACTGACCGCAGTAACGACGGCTTTTATCAATTGAACCCCTCCCTGACTGGCAAATCTGAACGATGACCGGGTATTAGAACTTTTTTTGAAAACAAATCAATCTGCCCTGTGGCTGGCTGAATGCTGAACTTCGCAGGCAAATGCAACGCTATCAAACAGAAACGTCAGAGGCCTGGGTCAATCAGTCTCTGACCCGGATATCGGTACAATTCACATCATGTAAGAATAAACAGTGAACTACAGTTCGAATATTTTTCGCATACCCATAGATGAAACATATAGCGTTTCGGAACCGGCAACAAGTTTCTTCTTGAGGTCCTCATCAACCTTGAGATGGAATGTCTCAAAGGTTTCCAGATCCATAAGCTGCACTTCTTCCCCCGTTGTAGAAAGAACCTGTGCCTTCCTTTTGTCCATCTGCGGTATCTGTATCTTATGCTTGACCGGATGCACAAGACTCCTCCGCTGTCCGTCAAAAACACCCACTGCCTCAATCCTCGCCTTTGCTTCACCGTGCTTCCCGGGTTTCGAAGTGGTGATGCTCAGTATTTTACACGGTTGATCGTCTATGAGGAGGTATCTGCCTTCCTTCAGTTCTCTAACCTCGGCCTGTTGCCATGCCATAACTTATCCGATCTGACCATAAGGCAGGGAGTTAAATAGATTTTGTATTTTTTGCGGCAGCTGGAAATATCGTTGAGCAAAGGCTGTTATTTTTTGGCGCTCCCGGAAGCCGCTTCGATGAGTTTTCTGACTTTTTCCTCCACTTCTTTTCTCATCGTGTCACCGAGCATTTCACCACCATACATATCCAGTCTTGCAGCAATGGCAGTCTTGGCCGCAAGTGTTCTGGAAATCTTGCCGCGAATGGGCTTAGGGGAAGAATGTATGAGCGGGTCCTGAAATATTATTCCGTGCTTTGGCGGCTTCTTCCCCCTGTTCAGATGCCTGAAGAGTGCCTTTTCAGCACCTATGAGCTGAACAGTTCCGGCTGGCATGGAACTCAACCTTTCAAGGCTGCCCGCCCCCCTGACGATCCTGGAGGCGAGTTTGGGCCCGAGAAGGGCTGTCAGGTTGGGAAACGCCATAGTAGCTGCGGTGTCAATGAATGCGCCCAGTTTTTCTGCAGCATCATCAACTTCGAGCGCTATAGATGCGACGGACATCAGCATCTCCCTCTCCCCGTCTATGAGGTCTATCCCAATCGATCGTTCCGAAAAACCTTTCGCAATCTGGACAGCCTCCCTGTCGCCGTGTTTGCTCAAAGCATCCAGATAGCTGATGCCTTTCAGCCTGTCAAACAGTTCCGGATAATGCAGGCCATACCAGGAGTGAAGGCGCACGTCGATCGAGTTGACGACCTCCTTCAGTTCATCGAATGAAGATATAGCTTCTGAGATGTGCCTGTCAGCCCCGAGTTCCTCTTTCGCTCTTCTCTCTGCGAGCAGGAGAAGGGCAGAACGCAGCAGGCTGTCGTCATAGCTGTATTTTGCAGGCACTACGAACGATGTGTCTGCGGCTGTCAGCCTTCCTATCGATATCAGCCTGGTCTCCAGCACTTCAACCTTCTTCTTTGCCGACAGGGAGCGTTCCTCATCCAGCACCCTGCCTTTCTGTATCTGCATTAATCTGTCTGCAATCTCGCTGTCCTTTCTGGGAAAGAGTATCTGTGTAACGACCCTCTTATCCTGAACAAGGAACGTGCCGAACCACTTCGTTACAAGGATCACGGGGACAGATAACAGAGCCACCCGTTAAACCGTTATGCTTGTGTGGCCGCTGTCAGCCCAGATGTAGTTTATTGCTGAAAACTATGGTTTGCCCCGGAATCGGTTGGATTTTACCATTGCAGTATCAGCGTCTCCTGAAAGGTACGGAATCGACCTGAGCTGGAAGTGTTGTGACTGCGCTGCATTCATGCCCGAATCAATGAAGCATCGTCCGCACAGGCAACAACATCAAACACGTTGAAACGGGAACAGAAATCAATATCTTTTTCCTGACCCACCTCGATTATCTTTGCCCCGGATCTCGTGTTGCGGAGAAGTGAAGACAGATTCTCCGACTTTGCGCCCTTGAATGAGAGAAAAGCTGACGAGGCCATCTCATTCAGACGCACAGACTGATCAATTTCCCTCAGGGATGCGAGAAGAGCACCGGCTGCGATTTCATCTTCAAGTGCATACAGCTTGTCTATGTAACCTGAGCATATGACAGTCAGCCTCTCGTCCTTCCCGGAATTCAGCGAAAGTATGTGTTTCGCAACCGAGGCAGCGTCGAGCATTGAGCACGTGAATATACTGTATTTTGCCCCTTCTCTCTTTGCCCTGAGAGCGGAAGAAATAGACTGGGTGCCTGCGGAACTCCTGTGAACGACGGTTGCTCCCTTCAGCGATCCGTCTGAGGCGCGGCCGAAGAGCTCTACGGGTGAATTACCGAATGTGAAACCAGGCGGCATGATGCCCCGCTCTTCACCCATAAGCACCAGCGAAGGGTTGTTATCTCTGAGGGCTGTTGCCTCTTCCACGCTCGCAACAGGTATAATCCTGCTGACGCCAAGATGCATCATCGTGGAAACCATGCTGGTGGCCCTGAATGCGTCCACAATGACCAGATAATCACTGGTTCTGGATGTCAAAGTGCTTCCTGAATACCATTTGAGTTCGGCGGAAAGGGTCATGGCAATCACTTCCTGCCTGAAAGAGATTTCAGCTCATCGGGCCGGTATATACCATGCTCCGTTATTATTCCAGTAACGAACTCATGAGGTGTGACATCAAAAACAGGATTCCTTGCAGATTCGCCGGGACCGGCAACAGGGATTCCGGCCATTGTTGTTATTTCGTCCTGATTCCTCTCCTCAATAGGTATTTCATCGCCAACTGCCAGGCTGAAGTCAAATGTGGATACAGGGGCGGCAACATAAAAAGGGACGCCGTTGGTCTTCGCTACTACCGCTTTTTCGTATGTGCCTATCTTATTTGCAAAATCACCATTCGCTGCGATCCTGTCAGCTCCGACGATCACCATGTCTACATCCTTTCTGATGAAATGGCCCGCAGCGTTATCGGCAATTATTGCATGTGGTATAGATTCGTTTGTCAGCTCCCATGCTGTGAGCCTGCTTCCCTGCAACCATGGCCTGGTCTCATCCACGTAAACGAATATATTCTTCCCTTCATCGTGAGCTATCCTCATCGGAGCAAGAGCAGTTCCGTAATCGACGGTTGCCAGTGCACCAGCATTGCAGTGAGTGAGCAGGACATCCCCATCAGATATCAGCCTGCCGCCGTTGATACCGATCTGCCTGCATTTACCGATTATATCGGATGTATACTTTGTTGCAGCCTCCATCGGGCCCATCGCATGTCCCGCCTCCACCATCCAGTTTACCGCGTAAAAGAGGTCGTGGGCTGTTGGCCTTGTTCCCTTCATGACTCCGGATGCTTCATCAATGTTATCTCCATGAATTATCGCGAGCGCCATGCCGTATGCAGCCGCGCAGCCGATAGCCGGAGCACCACGTACAACCATCTCCTTTATTGCAAAGGCCACTTCACGATAACCGCGTGCTTTGAATATTTCCAGCGATGCAGGCAGTTTTCTCTGATCAATGAAGTGTACCGCGCCGTCTTCATGCCAGACGGCCACCATTTCAGACTGCCTGCCGCCCCTGAATACCTTCATCTGATGCAACCGGCGTTAACAATCAGAGAGACCTTAATATTCTTTTCAGCCCCGGAGGGGACATTGCCTTCTTCATTGATGATACCAGATGCCTGTAATAGCTCAGCTGCTTCTTAGCCTCGAGAAGCGAAGACTTCAGCTCCTGCTCGCTCTCCTCGAGCTGCATCAGCTGTTTCTTGATTTCAGATATTTCATCAAACAGATGTAATGTGCTTGAAAAAGCTGTTCCTTCAGACATCATCTCATCCCGTCAAATCGCTGTGCATTGCCTTCAGTACCCGGTCTGCTCAACCCGTCCACCGCAGCAAGTGTGAGCTCCAGGGATCTGAGTCGCTCCCTGAGTTTCATCTTCGCTTCCTTAACATCAATAAGCTGTCTCTCAAGAACGGAAGCTTTCTTCTCCCATCTGTCGAGTTCCCTGAGCGTTTCTACTACGCTTGAAGTATTCAAGTTCTACCGCCCCCTTCTCGAGTCTTGAGTATAAAATAGTTATGAACGATTCATCATTTAATCTTTAAGATGCCGAATCATCAAGACTCTGAAACAATATCGTAACCTGCTGGCACACCATTACGTCCTGCTGCTTTATAGCCGCATCTTTAAGTGATAAATTTTCACGTGTCATTAAATACCAGCGACAATGGAGATATGTTAACTTTGAACCACCCCACGCGTAGCCTCAATAATCGAATACGGTCAACCACGTGTTAATTTTAAAAGATGACAGATAGTAGCAGCGCTGTGGCAAGGTTAAAAGGCACAGCAGATTTGCCGCTGCATTCAGGCAGGGCCCCTGCATGGCTTTTCCGCCGGATGAGGCTGTTGGGTGGTTCATTCGCGGAACTGCTGGTAAGAGAGGTAGGACAGAGGGAAGCCCTGAGACGTCTCACAGATCCGTTCTGGTTCCAATGCGTCAGCTGCATGCTTGGTTTTGATTGGCATTCAAGCGGTACAACAACGGTTACACTTGCTGCCATCAGGGAAGGCATGGATGAAAGGCGATTGCCTTTGCATGTATTCGGCGGAAAGGGGAAGCACGGACAGTCGGTCCGTGAGCAGATTGAGGCGTCGGACTGCGAATATGCGCTGGACAAAGCGATTGTGCTTCTGCGCAGAAGCAGGGAAGCGGCCAGAGTAGATACCGTCGCCCTTCAGGACGGATATGACCTTTACCATCACTCGATAATTTTTGATGAGGCGGGAGACTGGGCTGTCATTCAGCAGGGATTGAACAACAGAACAAGGTACGCAAGGCGATATCACTGGTCATCCGAAGATGTGAAGTCGATTGTTATTGAACCCCATTCTGCAGTCCTTGGAACACCTGGAGTCGGATCGCTGAACCTTACAGCAGGGGAGTCTTCTGACGCCAGAAACGCAATCATTGAACTTGTTAATGATCGAAGTGTGGAAAGCCTGCCTCAGATAATCCTTTCGGCAGGAAGGAAGCAGAGGACGCTGGATGAGTTTTCCGGCTCCAACGTGAGCATGCTGAAAATGGAAACGACTGCAGGATGGAGAAGGCTGACGGAGAATTTCAGGCGGATCACCGACTCTGCGCCGGACTCGTTTGAAAAACTGATAATGATGGAAGGTGTGGGCAAAAAAACCATTATGGCTCTGGCAATGGCTTCCAGCCTGATTTATGGACTTGAAAACGACTGGCACGAACCTGTAAGATATTCCTTCGCGGTAGGGGGGAAGGACGGCATACCTTATCCAGTAGACACGAAGAGGATGGAGAAGATGTCTGAATTACTGGACCAGGCAATCAGGGAAGCTGACACAGGTGCGGAAGAGAAGCGAAAGGCACTATCGCAACTGTCACGTTTCTTCAGTTCGGTGCTGTCCGAGTTCTAAATTCGGCACAAAAGCTATTATTTGGTCCGCGGGCATTGAGCCGCCTGATTAAGATGGATAGCAGGGAGTATGACCTTGAATACTTCAGGAACAACGGTTTCCGAAGGAAACAATGCAAATCGTGCCGCAAGATGTTCTGGACTCTGGGTGACGGTGAGTTTTGCGGCGAGCCTCCCTGCGTTGACTACACTTTTCTTGGCAAAAGCCCGATGAAGAAGAGGCTGGGTGTCAGAGAAATGAGGGAGGAATTCCTTTCATTCATGGAGTCAAAAGGTCACAAAAGAATCAGCAGATACCCGATAATGGCGAGATGGCGCAATGACGTTTTCTTCGTTCAGGCATCGATCTATAATTTCCAGCCCTGGGTAATAGGCGGCACTGTCAGGCCCCCGGCCAATCCGCTTACCATGTCGCAGCCCTGTTTGAGATTCATCGACATCGATAATGTGGGTAAGACTGGAAGACACTTCACGCTCTTCGAGATGATGACACACACTTGCTTTAACACGCGGGATCAACGGATTTATTTCAAGGAAAGAACGGTTGAACTTTGTCAGGAATTTCTGACAAGGGATCTGGGCATTGACAGCCCGCTCATCACTTACAAGGAGGATGATTGGGCAGGTGGTGGAAATTCGGGACCCTGCTTCGAGGTGCTTGTCGAGGGAAGCGAAGTTGCAACGCTTGTCTTCATGATGTACAGGGACGCAGCCGGAGGGAAAGTGCCGATGGATATGACCGTTGTCGATACAGGATACGGTCTGGAGAGACTCGCATGGGTTTCGCAGGGCTCTCCGTCCGCATATGAGGCGGTATTCGGTGGCCTGCTGAGCGAACTGAAAGATGAGTTCGGAGTACAGGGAGATGACGGTATGCTTTCCGAATACAGCAGGGTCGCAGGACTCATGGACGCAAAGACACCGGGTGCAATCAGCGAGACCAGAAAAACGGTCGCAAAGAATATGGGTGTCTCAACAGAAGAACTGCTGAAGAAGCTTCTTCCGCTTGAGAATATGTATGTGCTTCTCGACCATACACGATCCCTCGCAGTAATGCTGCACGACGGCGTAATGCCTTCAAATGCGAAGGAGGGATATTTTGCCCGTCTGCTCATCAGGAGGGGAATAAGGGCGATGCGCAATCTTGACAGCAGGATGAGACTGGCGGAAATAGTGGGCAGACAACTGGAATACTGGAGCGGGGACTTTCCAGAGCTGAGAGAGGAAAGGGAGGATATACTCAGGCTCGTCAACGTTGAGCAGGACAAGTATGAGGATACAGTATCACGAGGAAGGTCGATTGTATCCAGAATGGAGGCGAGCAGGGGAAAGTCACTGGGCATGGAAGAACTCACTGAGCTTTACGAGTCGCAGGGGTTGAGCCCCGAACAGGTCGCCGAATTTGCAACAGGACCTGTTGACGTCCCGGACGATTTTTATGCAAGACTCGCAACAGGACATGCATCCGCAGCCGAGCAGACGGTGGAGAAGCAAAATGATCTCATCCTTCCGGAACTTCCTGCAACTATCCGTGCTTATTATGACTCTCAGTACACTACTGAATTCACCGCGAGGGTACTATTCAGCGGCAACGGTGTAGCCGTACTTGACAGAACATATTTCTACCCTGAAGGAGGGGGTCAGGACCCTGACACCGGTTACATAGCCGAAAGGAGAGTTACTGACGTCCGGCTTAAAGGGAATGTCATTGTGCATTATTTCGAGGGAAGAAGGCTGGAGGAGGGCGCTGAAGTCAGATGTGCAATTGACAGGGAACGGAGGATGAATCTCATGCGACACCATACGGCAACCCATGTTCTTATTGCCAGCGCTAGGAAGGTGCTGGGAAACCACGTCTGGCAGGCAGGTGCTCACAAACAGAGCGAGATGTCCAGACTGGACATAACACATTATGCACAGCTCACCCCGACCGAGCTGGCAGAGCTGGAGGAAACGGTCAACAGGATAGTCTTCGAGGACAGGAAGATTACAGTTGAGGTAATGGACAGAATCAGTGCTGAGAGCAGATATGGCTTCAGGCTGTACCAGGGAGGCGTCGTGCCTGGCAGAGACATCAGGGTGGTCAGCATAGAGGACTGGGATGTCGAGGCCTGCGCAGGTACGCACTGTGAACGCACTGGAGAAATAGGCACTGTGAAAATATTGCAGACGCAGCGCATACAGGACGGTGTGATAAGAATCGAGTTTGCTGCTGGCCTGCCTGCATTGCGCCTGATGCAGAGGAAGAGCGCACTTTTGGAAAGCCTTCGGGAGAAGCTCAATTCGGACGAAGAGCACATATTGCCTTCAGTCGAAAAGCTTTCATCTGATCTCAGAAGACTTGAAAAAAGCGTGAGAGAGGCGGAGGATGCTTCCCTGAGAAGTCTATCTGAGAGGCTCCTCAGAGAAGCTCAGGTCAGCAGGGATACGAAAATTATCTTATGGTCGTCAGGTTCAGACACGAAGTCAATGCAGTCGCTGATGAAATCCCTGACATCATCAGGAAATGTGCTGGCAGTTCTTGTTGCAACAGGAGAGAGGAACAGAATCATGATAGGAAGGGGATCTGGATGCGGCGTTGACTGTTCTTTGATGCTCCGGGAGATAAATGTCAGGTTCGGTGGTGCAGGTGGAGGCGGTCCGGACTTTGCACAGGGTGTGATAAGAAGCTTTGACATGGATAATCTCAAAGCCGCTGTGCTGCAGTTTGTATGAGTCTACATCTCTCCAAACAGCCAGAATTCATTGCCTGACGGGTCGCGAATCACAGCATACTTGCCAAAACCGTCATCGCCGGGCTTTTTGGAGAATTCGACTCCTTTTGAGAGCAATTCACTGTATGTACGGTCGACATCATCTGATGAGAACGCGATTCCTGTGTTGCCAGGCTCGAGCTTTCCCTCGCACAGATGGATGACAGTCTGCGAACCTTCCGGTGACACTGTAACCCAGTGCCCGTCGCTGGATGAAATTTTGAAACCCAGCTTCTCATTGTACCACTTTGCAGCAGCACCGGCGTCCGAAACCATCACTGCCACGTCGATTATTTTCTTAATCATTGAGAAATGAATGGTTACATGCGTTAAGAACCTGACGATGATTCCTTTTTTGCCTCTCTCGAAATGCATGATTAATATAGCTTATGTACTAACTTACCCGCGCAATGAACAGATTCGCCGCAATAATAACCGCAGTTCTGCTGCTCTCACTCGTCTTCACAGGTGTAATCTCCCAGCCTGCTGACGCAGCATCACAGCACTAC
>DAHXLZ010000115.1 GCA_027365715.1 Methanomassiliicoccales archaeon
TCCCTTCTGCCATCCTGTTACTCTCCGTTTTATGATGTGACTGGTTGTGGTTGTGTATCATACATACATTCTGCACCCGTTAATTAATATTTGCCGGTTTCACCGCCTGGCGGCCGACCTGTGCCGGGGCAGCCAGTCCAGAATGCCGTTCAGAGAGCAGAAAGCACGAAAGATTGAAGTTAAGGGAATGTTTGGAACCGGACGGTAAAAGGTGCTCAATTGAAAGCGCTCATAATCACTGGAATGGCAGGGGCGGGAAAGACCGAATTTGCCAATTATTGTACATCGCTCGGAATACCTGTTGTACAGATGGGTGATTTCGTGAGAGAAAGGGTGCGGCAGCTCGGACTTGCGCTCAATGGCCAGTCGCTAGCCAGGATCGCGAGCGCAGAGAGGCTGAAATTCGGCAACGAGATTTGGGCAATGCGGACCGCCAGAAGCGTAAGCTCGGGTAAGCATAACACAGTGATAGATGGAACACGGAGTGAGGCCGAGGTTGCATACTTTCGCCACTTTTTTGGAGCAGACGCGACAGTGGTGACCGTATATGCATCATCTGTAACAAGATACAGAAGGCTGAAGTCCCGCGCGAGGGAGGATGTTCCGCTCAGTCATGGCGAATTCGAAGAAAGAGACAGAAGGGAGCTTGGATGGGGGCTTGGAAATGCAATAGCTCTCTCCGACAGAATCGTGGGAAACGAAGGCACAATGGATGAATTCCGAAAGAGCGCTGGTATTCTGCTCTCAGAACTTGGCTTCACCGGATTGAAGTGAGGTGCAGCATTGTCTGTTCTGAAACTTGGTACAGTCAGACCCTGCACAGGTGACTCATTCGTAGTCTATCCCGCGCAGATATATGTGCTTCCGCTCAGGGAGTGTGCAAGAGCACTGAAACGGCATGGTTTCACTGTCAGGCAGGAAGGAGCAATGGTGGTGGTACAGCAGAGGGATGTTTCATTTACGCTGTATAGAACTGGCCGGTTGCTGGTATTGCCCTGCAGGACAGAGGAAGAGGCTGTCAAAAGGGCGAGAGAAGTTTTCGGTGTTCTGGAGAGCGATCCTGCAATATCGCGGGCCATAGACTCCGCAGAGATAATTTGAAATACAGAGCTAAACTGATTCAGGATGCTTTATATGCTCGCATCCGCAGACAGCATCGCGATTTCACTCATACTGAGCCTCGCCCTGAGCTACCTTGCTTTCAGGCAGGGAATGCTTACAGCCAGAGGCTCAGTTGCCGCCTTTGCCGTCAGTGCCACGATAGGTGTTTTTGGCAGCCTGTCCTGGTTACTGATAATTCTCACCTTTGTCCTTGCAGCCTTCCTGACCACCAGATTCAAAATTCTGGAAAAGGCGGGAAGAGGGCTCCAGGAGGGAAAGAAAGGGGAAAGGGGATCAATTAATGTTATTGCCAATAGCCTGCCGGCAGTTGTCATTTCAATCGCAGGCTTCCTCTTTGGAAGGTCGATGCCGCACCCGTATTTTGCCATCATATTCATAACTTCGATAAGCGCGGCTGCATCCGACACGCTTGCAAGCGAGATCGGGGTAATTGACAGCAACACAAGGCTGATTACAAATCTGAAACCAGTTACTACAGGTACAGACGGTGGTGTTTCGATCACGGGCATGCTCGCTGCGCTGGGAGGAGCGCTATTCATATCACTCACGGGATTCCTGCTGACAGGCTGGCTGGGAGCGCCAATACCAGCATGGTCGGTGCTGCTTATTGCATTTCTTGGTTTCATGGGTTCAAACATTGACAGCTTTTTTGGTGCAACGCTCGAAAGGAGAGGGATTATCGGTAAGCAGATCAACAATGTTGCTTCGATTGCCATAGTTTCACTTATTGCCGCCCTGATTCTGCTGTGAGATGCGGCCGCATGGCAGAAACTCAGAGCGGAAATTCCGTGGAAAGGCATAAATATGGAATTAATTTAAGGTTTGACAGGAATGGTACGACGGCCATAGTGGTGGGGCTACACCTGGTCTCGTCCGATCCCAGAAGTTAAGCCCACCTACGTTCCCTGTGGTACTGTTGTGCGCGAGCCAACGGGAAGCTTGGCCCCCGCAAGGGGTTATGCATCATAGGGCCCAGGCAAATTAGTTGAGATCCTTCGGGAAATCGATGAAGTTTGCCGTTTTAAAGGCCTTATGCTCATAGAGCGCTGTCGGCCATTCCATAACGATTATTGCCCATGAGAATCGACAGGCAAGCTTTATTTCAGCCGCTATCTTTTTGGTGAGACGGGTGCAGGACTATTGGTCTTCAATACTGAGACGTCGTTTCTTGTCGCGCTTCTCATAGCCGTAGTGGTGTTCATCGGCTACCTTGAATGGAGCAGTGCAAAAGGAAGGCTGATGAAGAAGAGGAAAGTGAAAGTCGCCGCATCGCTTGTCAGGGATGAGGCATATAATGCCTCGGTCACCTCAAGAGCAATATTAAGAAATCTGAAAACACAGGGATATGATGTTTCAGGCGCCGAACATCTGATAAGACAGGCGGACGCTGCACTGGAGCTTGGCAATTTCAGGGCCGCAAAGAATTATGCCGATGAAGCGAAGACTGCCCTCTATGCTGCCAGACAGAAAGGCGTGATTTCTTCACCGGCTGAAAAAACTGCCGGGGAAGCCACACTCTCACAGTTTCCGGCGAAAGACAACACAGGAGCTCAGGGAAAGTCGCAGAAGCAGGAACTGCCCAGGAATTATGCTGAAGCGAGTTTTGCAATTTCCACCCTGAAGGAGGATGCCAGGAAGGCTCAATCCGCCGGTGCTGATGCCTCTGCAGCTGTGGTAATGCTGGCACAGGCTGAAGAGGAGTTCAGGCAGGGCAGATATGATGCGGCGCTGAACACTGCACTGAAAGCAAAGAAAGAAGGGAGTCTGTTGCAGGGATCTTCGCCTGGCGGGCTGGGCATCATGAAAGACACTGCGGAGAAAATTGAGCCAGCTCCAGAAGAGGATGTTTGTCCGTCGTGCGGGGCTGGAATGCGTGAAGGAGACTCATTCTGCAGAAAGTGCGGAACAGCATTCAACTTCATATGTCCGGACTGCGGCGGGCCGCTTGATGCCGGAGATGTTTACTGCGGGAAGTGCGGCGCAAGCATGAAATGACTGGTTCTGTTGCCGGAGTACTGGCTTTAATTTCTGAAATCCTGCCGCGAATGAACTCATGGGCTTTTGGAACCCTTACAGTTGAATCACAAAATGCGGACGGAAATCGCGCCTTCAAAAAACCAACAATATTTTGCCATTTTTCCTGAGAATTTCACATCCATAGGAGGAATATTATATCCGAACATCATAATCTAATAAGCCAGAAGGAGAAGGGCCGTGACATGGTGGATGGCAAGGTTGCAAATAAAAAAGCAGAGGAAAGGACTCTCGACAGAATTGTTTCCGATACCCAGCTCGTTTCCTGTTCCGTGGTTTCCAAGACCGGCCTTCACGTAGCCGGTGACTCAAGCAACCCTCAGAAGAAAGAGACTTTTGCTGCCATGGCAGCCATTGTGTTCAGCGCTGCCGAAGCACTTAAATCGGATGTTAAAGACGGCAGAGTGACAAACATAGTTGTTTCATTTGAAAACAGCAGAATCGTCTTCGTCCCCATAAATTCAAATTACATACTCGTGGGCATAACAAGGGAGCCGAATGTTGACGAAAAAGCACTGAGATCGATGGATGAAGGTGCGGCCAGATTAAGGAGAGAGGCGCCGTGGCTCAACTGACAATTCAGATGACGTATTCCTCAACCCTGGACTGAACCCTGTCGCAATAGTGGCATTTGAGCGAAAGCGGTCTTTCTCTGAAAACAGAAAAGATGCTTTCCGCCGGCTCATTGCTGTTCGTTATGCAGTTGGGATTCGCACATCGTACGATTCCCCTCACCAGATCCGGTATTTTCACCTTTCTCTTTTCTGCGACATTATAATCCCTGATTATGTTTATTGTAGCGCCGGGGGCGATTAGTGCGATCCTGTCGACCTCCTTGGCATAGAGCTCCCGGTCCTCAATCTTAACTATATCCTTCCATTCCTCCTTCTTGCTGCGAACGTGCATTACAACGCTGATGGTGCTGTTCACATTTTCGCCTGTGATTCCGAGTATACGAAGAACGTTCAGCGACATTCCTGTATCAATGTGATCTATGACCGTCCCGTTCCTGATAGGCTGTATCTTCAGCTCTTTCATGGTTCTACCCCCATAAGCATGCACAGTATTGCCATCCTCACCGGTATCCCGCCGGCTGCCTGCCTGAAATAGAGAGAATGTTCGGTTGCATCGACTTCCGGTGCTATCTCATTCAGGCGCGGCAACGGGTGCATTACCGACATTGTGGACTTGGCGTGGGCAAGAAGCTTCATATCAATCCTGTAGCTGCCGGAAACCTTCACGTATTCTGCGGCATCGGGAAAACGCTCCTTCTGTATTCTGGTAACATACAGAATGTCCGCATCCTTGACGGATTCTTCGAGTGAAATACCGGTCCTGGGCTTTACTCCGTTCGACTCTATCTGCGTAATGACATCCCTGGTCATCTGAAGAGACTGAGGTGCCACGAGTGTTATGTTTGCACCGAACATTGAAAGCGCCTCGGCCAGTGAGTGCACAGTGCGACCGAACTTCAGGTCACCAAGGAGGACAACATTCAGCCCTTCGAGCTTTCCTTTTGCCTCCAGCATGGTATACAAATCGAGTATTGTCTGGGTTGGATGCTGCCCTGCTCCGTCCCCCGCGTTGATGACCGGTTTGGAACTGAGGTCTGCTGCGAGTCTTGCCGCGCCCTCAAGCGGATGCCGTATTACGAGCACATCTGCATAAGATTCTGTGACGCGTATGGTATCTGAAAGGCTTTCCCCCTTCTCAACAGAGGTGCCCATTGGAGTGGAGAAACCCATCACTGAGCCACCCATCTTCAGCATCGAAGCTTCGAACGACAGTCTTGTCCTCGTTGACGGTTCGTAGAAGAGTGTGCCGAGTATCCTCCCCCTCATCACATCGGTTCGCTTTTCCGCAACGGCATACTGTTTCATCTGGACCGTTTTCTTGAGCACTGAATTTATCTGTTCCTTCGTGAAATCCCTGATCGAAACAAAATCTGAGAACTGCAGCTTGGCCATCCGAACCAACTGCGACATATCTTTGAAGTATTAGTTTTTAACGAGTGCGTGGATAGGGGTGAAACATGAGGCCGGTGAGGTTCAGATGACTGCAAATACGGGTGAGGGCAGGACAATACTGGAAGTGAGCTCCCGCTGCTTCGCAGCAAGAACAGGGTTGTTCAGCGCAGGCCAGCTTTCAATGAAACTTCCGGCAATACTTTTCGCCGCCGGCATGAACGATGAGTACGGTGAAGAATTTGAAACGCTGCTGACAAGCCGGAGAATTGATACCGGGAAAGTACAATTCATATCGTCGCGCAATACGATGTTATACGGAGAAAGGGCTTCGGAGATTGGACCGGATTGCGTCATACTTCCGAACACGATACCGTTTTCATCAAGCCTGAGCGGTGTTGCCGCGGCAGCAAAGAAGGACAATGCGGAACGCGTTTTCGTTTCTACGGCATCTCCTGAGGAGATGAGCGGTATCCTTGACAGGGATTCCGACATTTATGTGATGGCAAACGCATTCGAGCTTGCAAATTTCCCGGATCAGCTTGCCCGTGCGATAACAGGCATGAGGGAAAAGGTAGGCTGGCGTAAGCTCGTCTACACGCCGGGCGTGGCAAAACAATCCAACCTTGCGCTGCTTTTCTACGCGGGAGTGGATATAGCCGATTCCCTCCTGACTGAAATGGAATCTGCGAGGGGATATGCGTTCGTTGACGGGGAAGAGCAAAAAGGGACAGTGCTCGATGAAGGCATCTGCCACTGCACAGCATGCGTTAACAGCGCGGACAGAACTGTTCACTGGCACAACCGCTATCAGCTGCTTGACGAACTCAGCAGAATAAGGACTGCGGTACGCAGGGGGCAGCTGAGGGAACTTGTTGAAAGAAGAGCCCTCCAGCACCCGTGGAACGTTCAGTTTCTCAGATATCTGGACACAGAACATTACGGTTATTTTGAGAAAGCATGTTCAAACACCGGCGGCCCGATATTTGCATCATCTGAAACTTCGTTGAGAAGGGCGGACATACTGCGCTATGTTAAGCGCGTCAGCTCTTTCTATACGCCACCTGACGGAATGAAGATCGCACTGCTGGTTCCCTGTTCAAAAAGGAAACCGTATTTCCTTTCAAAATCGCACAGAATCTTCCACGATGCCGTAATGGCATCACCTGCGGCGACAGCAGTGCACATGCTGACCGTGACATCGCCAATTGGTATCGTGCCTGAGGAGCTGGAAACAGTGTATCCGGCGGCGCATTACGACATACCCGTTACGGGACATTGGTCGATGGAGGAGAAGGCGAGAGCAGTTGATATGCTGCTCAGCATTCTCAGAAAAGGCGGTTATGTGGCCGTAATATCCCACCTTGAAGATGAAAGGGAGTTTGTGAACAGTGCGCTAAAAGACTCAGGCGTGGATTTCACAGACACCTCCGAAGGCATCACGCGCAGTCACAATTCGGTCGACAGGCTCAGAAATGTGCTTTGCGCAAATGAAGTAAGTGGGGTTCCAGGCTGGAAAGAGAGGAACAGGCAGTTCCTGCAGAGTGTGGCGTCATATCAGTTTGGTCCTGAAGGGGCAACGCTGCTCAATGGGGCGGTTGCAACAGGCAGATACCCGAATGTCAGGATTATGCTGGACGGGGAACAGCTGGGTATGCTTACGGAAATCAGGGGAGTAATCTCCCTGACGATAAAAGGGGCGGAGAGGATTCACGAGAGGGTTCCTGAATACTGCGTGGAAATCCAGAACTTCAGGCTCAGCAGCAACCTGTTCGCCGCAGGCGTTAAGAATGCCGGCCATGCGATAAGAACAGGTGATGAGGTCATCATAACACAGGAAGGAAAGGTGACCGGAGTCGGAGTGGCCATGATGCCATCCGGCGAAATGAATGAAAAAGGGAAGGGGGAGGCAGTACGCATGCGGCACTATTCCAGGAAAAGCGGGTAGAAAATACGCGTGTCCCGGACTTTTCGGGCTACTCCCCCGGACAGGCATTTAAATATGGACAGCAGATGATTTGGAACAACTGAAGGGCGTATCAGATGGCGGAGAAAAAGCTCGAAGAGATTAACGGAATCGGACCTGCAACAGCTGAAAAACTGAGAGAAGCCGGCTATACGGAGCTCATGTCGATCGCGATTGAGTCGCCGAGGAATCTGGCCGAAGTCTGCGAGATCGGGGAATCGACCGCCGCAAAGATCATCAGTGCTGCAAAGGAGGCCGTCGACATCGGCGGTTTTGAGACCGGCGACGAGATTATGGAACGGCGTAGGGGAATAAGCAGACTCACAACAGCTTCAAAAGCGTTCGATGATCTGATTGGCGGTGGTCTTGAATCACAGGCAATCACAGAGCTGTATGGTGAATTCGGATGCGGAAAGACGCAGATGTGTCATCAGGCGGCTGTAAATGTCACCCTGCCTGAAGACAGAGGCGGCCTGAGCGGCGAGGCTGTCATAATAGATACAGAGAACACGTTCAGACCGGAGAGGATTGCACAGATGTCTACCGCCATGGACGTCGATCCCGTGCAAACACTGAAGAAGATTCATGTTGCGCGGGCGTACAATTCCGCACACCAGATGCTTCTTGTTGAAAAGGCATCAGAACTCGCAAAGGAGCGGCCGATTAAGCTTCTCATTGTTGATTCCCTCACCGCTCATTTCAGGGCGGAGTACGTGGGAAGAGGCTCACTTGCAGAAAGACAGCAGGCACTTAACACACATATGCACGCACTTCTCAGATTTGGCGATCTTACCAACTCGGTGATACTCTGCACAAACCAGGTATCGTCGAAACCCGATGCTTTCTTCGGCGATCCGACAAGACCGATTGGCGGACACATAGTCGGCCATACGGCGACATACAGGGTCTACCTCAGGAAGAGCAAAGCCGGAAAGAGGATAGCGAGACTGGTCGATTCTCCGAGCCTGCCTGAGGCTGAGTGTGTGATAACTGTGAGTGAGGAAGGAATAAGAGACTGAAGGCGGTATGCCCGGTGAGTGTCTGCCGTGGCTGAAGGAACAGTTGTAATCGAGTTTTCACTGGAACACAAACTGTTCCCGGCGTCCGAACTGAAGGCGCTTTCCGGCATTGCCTGTTTCACCACTGAGAGGGAAAACGCCGAACTCGCTCTCCTCACATGCAGCAATACCGAGTTTTCAGCGAGGACGCTGTGTTCAAGGCTTGCGTTTTCCCACAGCGTCTCGATTTTACTCGGAAATCATGCTTCGTGGGATGAGCTGATGGAGTCTGCGCAATCTGCGGGCAGACTTCTTTCAGGAAAGACATTCAGAGTTCGCGCCGTTACAAGAGACCGGGAAATGAGAAGCTTAATCGGCCGCTCCTTTGCGAG
>DAHXLZ010000118.1 GCA_027365715.1 Methanomassiliicoccales archaeon
GACGTAGCCAAACGAGTCCTGGTTGCTATTCTTGCAGCGTCTTGCAGCATGAGCCTTTCATGGAGTCGAACGCCAATAATGACCTACCGAAATTCTGTCTCACGTTAACCGTTCCCTTTGGCCACATCCTTACATATTTGCCAGTTTCAGCCTCAAAACATCTCGAGAATATTGTACGCTATCGAAGCAATTTCATTGTTGGTCGGAAAACAGTTGGTTTTAACACGATGAGGGCGAGCTTCTGGGGGCAGAACAAAACCCTTTGAGATATCCAGACAGGTGGTAGACGAGGCATACAGGAGAGTAAAGGCAAATGCGGGAGCGGCATTACCTGAAGTCAGGAAAGCCAGATTGCCAATAAAGGTAAATGACATTGACACAAGTGAGCTGAACTGCGCCATAAACGAACAGGATGATTACGCACTCGAAGAGGGGCTGAAACTCAAGGAGAAGGAGCGGAGTGGGTTTCACTGTGATAACGCTCGACGAGGAGAATGCCAGGAAGGAGATAACGCAGCCGGGCCCGGCTGATTTAAATATCATCGAAGCAGATATAGAGAAATGAAACAGGATAAGAAAAATGTCCATCGCATTTCCCGAGGACATGTCATCTAATGTGCGTATACTTCAAGGGAAGCCGGAGGAGGCATATCAGCTGGTGGGCATTCCGTGCGAGAAAGGGCTAATTCAAAGGTGGTTCAGCTGGTCGAAATAACAGTCGTGGCTGAACAGAGAGGTGACATGCTGAAAGAGGCAATACTCGAAAACATTTCACTCGCCAAGAGACTCGCCGTAAACAGCTCCTCTGCAAGGACAGACCCGCCGCTGGGCATGACCGGAGCCAATCCGAGGACGCGGATAAAAGGGTACGAGGCACCACCGCGCGAGGATGTTGAAATTGAGAAGGCGAATATAATCATCTCCGTCGGAAGGGGAGTAGAGAAGAAGGATAATCTCCCGGTATTCGACGTGCTATCGCCGTTAGTGGCCGGCGCCGTGCTTGCAGGGTCGGGACCTGTCATTGACAGCGACTGGCTCCCGAAAGGGAGGCAAGTTGAAGCGTCGGGGAAGACTGTCAGGCCGAAACTATATATCGCGTTCGGAATAAGCGGCGCGATACAGCATCTTTCTGGCATGTTAGGCAGCGATTTCATCGTTGCCATCAACAAGGAAAGGGAAGTCCCGATTTTCAATGTGGCAAACGTCGGGATTGCCGGTGACATGTTCAAGGTCGCACCGGCCATCATTAACGAAATCAGGAAGTGAAAGAGTTGGAAAAAAGCGATGAGGGACAGGAAGCTGTCAGCATAACAGTGGTGCAGTGGAAACCCGAATTCGGGAACAAGGAACTCAACTGGAAGAGAATGGAGAAATTCTCGGAGAACAGCAGCTCGAACATAATTGTCTTTCCGGAGCTGTACTCGTCCGGATACAATTTTGAGAGTAGGGAGGAAATTGTCCCTCATTCGGACACCCGGAACGCGCTTTCGCGCCTTGAGGAAATATCCACAGAAAAAGGGAGCCTTATAGTGGGAGGCTTTTCGGAGCTTGACGGAACACATCTGTACGATTCGGCCTTTGCAATTTCACGTGGCAGGACAAGCGTGTACCGCAAGATACACCTCTGGGCGAAGGAAAGGAACATATTTGACGAGGGGGAGGAAGCCATGGTGGTGAATTACCGCGGAACGAAAATCGGAGTGGAAGTATGCTACGATCTGCAGTTCCCCGAACTGGCTCGCCTCATGCTTTCGGATGGGGCAGACATGATCATCTGCACGATGGCCTGGGCAGAAGAGCCGAACTACCTGGACCGCGATATGCCGGCCTTTGTGCACCTTGCCATAGCACAGTCGTTTTCAAACGGCGTTTTCACAGCCATAGCGAACAGGGTCGGGACAGAAAGGGGCGCCGTATTTGAAGGACACAGCGGTATTGCGGACCCATTCGGTAACTTCACTGGACTGAAGAGAGAGGAGGCAGAGCTCACCATGGAGATCAAACTATCTGATGCAGAATTGGCGAGAAACCCGAGCGATTACAACAATCTAATAACTGACAGACGGCTGGGTATTTCGCGATAGTGCCACTCCGACGACAGATGGTTTCCGTGTTTTCTCCTTCCTTCATTTGCGCCACTTAACTTCCCATACACGCCGGTTTCTCCCACTTGCTGTAAAAGACGCTTGACTGCTTTCTCGAACACCCGTCACATCTGACGCAACTACCGACATGAGGACTGAGGCACAGTATGAAGAAACTATTCAGGAGACTCGACAAACCCGTGCTCCAAGTATTCCGGCACGCAACTGTGACCGATGGGCCGTTTTCGGCAAATACAAGCCGAGTCCGGAAAGAACATCCGAAAATCTTGCGAGCATTTCGTTGTTCTCAGACGAGCTCCTGACTGCTACCCTGAGACAACCGCCGTAATCAGGATCGGAAACACACTTGAAGCACACTCCCCTGGATTGCAGCGCGTCGACGACCCGGTTGCACCACTGGCCCGCCTCGATAAGAAAGAAGTTGCTTCTGCTGCCGTACACTTTTATGCCGAGCGAGAAGAAGGAGTCCCTGATTTTTCCTCCCTCATGCTCAACCAGATTCCTGATGCTCCTGACACAATTCTGACCCTTTATTGCTTCGTATGCCCGCATCTGGGATACAGTTGTGACATTGAACGGTTCTTCACCTTCCTCATCCGCTGTGCAATCTCTGGCGAAGCTTTCTGACTGCTGCTGCTGCAATGGTGAAGCTTGCATATTCGGCATGATCCTCATCAACGATTGAGACATCCTGTAGCGCATCAAGCAGTCGATTATCTGTTCTGAAGTGAAAAGCGCTCCCAAAGGATTGTTTGGTCATCAGCGGGACGTACTAACGCTTCCTCCGCACCGGTTTCCTTTCAGAGCCAAACGCCTGCACGCTCATCATCTCATAAATCAGGTTGGCGGCTGTCATAGATGTGAGTTCGCTCACGTCATACGGCGGAGAGACCTCAACGACGTCAAAGCCCACCATATCAACCCGTATCCTGCGCAGAAACTCAAGTATCTCAAAACCACCGAACCCGCCTATCTCAGGAGTCCCTGTTCCCGGCGCCGTGCCTGGATCAACGACGTCTATGTCTATTGAGACATATGTCCTGCCTTTGAGTGAGTTGATGTGGTTGAGGACTTTTTCAGGCGAATACTTGACATCACGTATGTTGAAGCTTGAAATCCCGAGCATGTCAGGCTGTTCCAGATCCTCATGCGAGAAGAGCGATCCCCTGATTCCCACCTGAATAATGTCCTTCAGGAGTTTCTCCTCCGCAGCACGTCTCAGCCAGGTGCCATGCGTATATTTCTTTCCCCAGTAGGAATCCCAAAAATCGTAATGCGAATCGAAATGTATCAGATTCACCCTGCCGTATTCGGCATGCATCGCCCTGAGAACCGGAAGGGTTATCGAATGGTCGCCGCCTCCAATATAAGGCACCGTCTTCTTTCCAGCAATTATACTATACATCTCCTTTTGCACGATTTCCATTGTGTCCTGAATATAACCTGGAATAATGTCAATATCGCCGTAATCTGCGGCGTTCAGCACATCGAATGGATATGTCCCCACAAACGGATTGAACGGTCTTAGCAGCCTGGAGCCCTGCCGTATTGCGGAAGGGCCGAATCTGGCACCGGTTCTGTATGTAGTGCCGTCATCGAATGGTATACCGACAAATGCGGCCCTCACATTGCTCAGATCACGCGTTACAGGCAGTCTCGCGAAGGTTGAGATCTGTGTAAACCTCGGCGATTTCAGTGCGTCTATCTGTCTCATGATTTTATGATATCACAATGGATATTAAAGAATTCCATAATGGGCAAATTGCCTGTGGAAACCGTCCTACCCTTACAGGACGCCGGAGGCACAGAGGGCGCCCCTCGGGCCCGTGTCTCTATTCCGGCTGTTCATCCGTTCGTAAAAAAGTACGACCTTACCCTGTTCCCGGACAGTTTTACCAGCAGCCCCTGTAGTGTGCCGGAATAGTAAATACTGCCGGGGTTGAAAACCCATGTTCTCCCTATCTGCTCCGCACCTTTCGACTCATGTATGTGACCATGGAGCCCCATCAGCGGCTGATAGCGATCAATTGCCTCACGGATGGATGTCGAGCCAACGTGTTCGGTAAGCACGTTGCCTGAAACAGTTACGGGCCGCAGATTTTCATCCAGTTTTGCGGCGATATCCAGCGAAGTTCCGAACGGTGGTGCATGGAAATTCAGGATTGCATGATCGAAATCGTTTATGCGCTCCATGAGTGGCATGACTTTTTTCCTGAGTTCCTCCTCCGGCAGATCACCGGGAAGCTTCCAGGGCGTCATATTGACGTAGCTCAACCCGGCGAATAGGTAACCGCCGATCTCCACTACCCTTTCCTCAGGGACGTAAAGGTTGCCGTGCTCATGCGACCTGAGCGTATCCAGCAATTCCTGAGGATCGTCGTTGCCGATGTTTGCTATTATCGGTCTTTCACTCTCACGCTCACGCATCAGCGCAATCCATTCCTCAAGCCGCTCAATCATAAGCCTGTTGAAGAGGGCTGACATCCTTTCTGGACTGACCGTGAGTTCCTTCCAGTCGCCTTCCGTCGTGACGTACGGGTAGCTGCCCCTGTCTGATATTTCCTTCCTCAGTTTTTCCAGCTCCTGTCCACCGTTCAGATTGACACTCCTGCTGCCGTCGAAGTAGGAATAACCGCTGTTGGACTCAAATACCGGTATAATGGACTTGCCTCCTATATCCTCGCCCAGAACAAGCATGTCGGCACCATACGCCTTTCCGGCATTCAGAAACTTCCTGAAGCAAATGTTCGATCCGTGTATGTCTGTTACGTAAAAAATTGTCGTTTCCTTTTTCATCTTACCACTTTTTTCAGATATCGTCTACTTCTCTGTACCACATTTTCCTGGTGCCCTTCCTAGCCCTCTTTTCCCAGTTCCTTGTCTTCGGAAACTTCATGATGCTTTCGAGCAGCATTTCTGTCTTTGCCAGCACCTCCGCATGAAGGTTGCTGCCAATCACGCCTTCCGATGCAAGTGAAGCGGAAAGATCCTTCAGCTTCCCGAGGTTGCTGACAGAGTCGAAGTAGAAACCCCAGTCATCCGACAAAATTGCCGAAATATAATTCAAGTCTATGGAATCGGCATTCTCCTCGGGAACGCAGTCGTGGCAGAGCTGAAGGATCATCATATCGAGGAGGTCCTTTCGTGTTACATTGTGAATCTGCAGTTTGCTGAGCATAAGATCGGTTGGAAACAGTGTAACCGATGCTCTTCCGAGTCTGTTTCTGCTCCTGTCGTAAATCATCACGTCGTGGCTGAACCGGAGCACATCGTAGAAGATATCAACCTGAAGCCCGTTTTCCCTATTAAAGAACATGTTCCGGGAACCGGAGAAGAGCGCATTCACATACCGGTCGGATTCATATCCCCTTTTCGCGAAGAATTGCTGGACTAATGACTCCTGTTCCGAGATTCCCACAAAATCAATGTCGCCGAAATCGCGACCGTCAGCACCGATTCTGCCGATTCTGCGGTAAAGGGAAAAGACATTCTCATTCGTTGCGCTCCTAATATAAACGGCAAGTCCTCCGGTAGCTCTCAGAGTGAGGTTTTCAGCTTCTGCCGCCCTTACTGTTTCTGAGGTTAGGGCAAGCAACTCTTCGTTTGAAAGTCTGACTGCCTTCTGCACCGGCATTTTAATTACGCAACCATTAGACCATGTGCCCTGTTGACTGACCTGCAATTCTCCTTACACCTGAATATGATTAATATTTTTTGCATAAACACTGGCGGCTGAATGATTGATGCAATCTGCTGACTGAAGAGGAAATGATTCACCGCCTGAATGCCGCTGCTTCAGTCTGGAGGCAGCGGCTTGAATATTGCGCGAATATCCAGTCCGTGTTTTCTCCTGAAATACGATCTCAGAACAGCATACCAGACAAGCGAGACCACGAAAATCCCTATTATGATAACGTCCGATATGTCGGACGGCGTTGTTCCTGCAACCAGTCCGATTGTAGGGAGGAATGAAAGGACGACAGCAGATGCGAGTGTCACAACGGTGGCTATAATGCCTATCACTATACCCCTCACATCCTTGTTATGGATGCCGTAAAATGCAGCGGAAAGGGAGGTAAGGGCAACGGTTATCATCGGAAGGATGAAGAGAAGATATGTGAGCGGGCCGAAAAAGCCCCCTTCGAATATTTCGTAGACAGGGATGAGTATCATGCTGATTACGGTAACTGCAATTATACCGGGATACGGCGAATGCGATTTTTTCCCCACATTTGACATTCCGAGCGGGAGGAGCCGGTCGATGGACATTGCCAGGGTGTATCTTGAAAAGATATAAATGCCGAGTATGAGCCACGCAATGTACCAAGCGATCGAGCCTAGGTCAACCAGTGCAATGAGCACCACATTACCGTGTGCAACCACAAGCGGATAAGTCGTCAGACCGGGGAAGAGGGAGGTAAACTTCCATAAGGAACTTCCTGTTGAAGCCAGACCAACAGACGCATTAAGAAAGTTGATGCCCACCGCATATACAAACGCCAGAATGATCAGGACAGCAAAAACAAAGGCGAGGACATATGCTATCCAGGTTCCCGCTCTTATCGTCCTGGTGGATCTGGTAAATTCGCCGGCAATGTAGCTCGGGGAAGTAATGAACATGAAGTAGAACGCAAAAATAAACGGAACAAAAAGTATCGTTTGCGACGGGCTGAAACCGGAGACAAAGCCCTGTTTGGTTCCGGCAGAGAGAACCGACTGATAGTAGTTGGAGCCGAAGCCGTTCTTGAGTGCCAGTGAATTAAACGCGCTTTTGAAGCCGGCGGGTCCGGCGGCGAAGAGCAGGACAATCGTTACAATCAGGCCGATCAGCTCCAGTATCAGGAAAGCTTCGAATACCCTGAAAGCTGTTTTCGGCTTGACAAAAATGTAGAGAAGCGATAGAAGGACCACCAGCACCTCAGCGACAGCTATGATGTTTGCGGGTGTGCTGAGCGTGTTTGCGAGATTCACCATCTGGGTGCTGTTGAGTATAAAGCCTGTGGCAGAGAGGGCGGGGACAAGACTCAGGGTGACGAACCAGACGGCAAGCACTCCTCCGTATATCGCAGCGTTAACGAGTCTTGAAACAGAAGAAACTATGCCCCAGAATGTTCCCATGTTCCTGGAAGCAAAGACGTACTCACCTCCGGATCTGGGCATCTTAGTCGACATGTAGATGTAGACAGCTGTTATCGGAACACCTATTATTGCACCGAGAAGCGTCGCATAAAGAAGGTTCGTTCCGGGAAGCAGCCAGAGAACTGCAAGGTACAGCGCAAACGCAGGACCCGGGCCGAGCGATATCAGAGCCATGGAAAAGGAATCGAACGATCCCAGTTCCTTTGTAAGGCCGCTGGATTTTCTGATGTAAATGCCCTTTTCGGCGCTTTCCACGACCATTTTCAGAACACCTTCCCACAATCCGTTGAACCGGTCAGGTAAATTTTCACATCCCCCGAAATATTGTTGCGCTGAGAATGAGCTTCACTCATCAACCAGTTTTCACAATGCCCATAGTGAGACGTAAGTCCCACTGTGCTAAGATCCAGCTCACCTAAATAGTCGGCCGGATACATCTCACGAAGCTCAGACAACCACTCTCCATCTTTATCGACGTCAGTCATTTAGAAACCCCTCTTTCTTTATTCAAGACATTTTGGAAGATTTTTGTTCCTTTGGCCAACAGCTCATCCGGTATGTTAAGAGCGCCCATAAACCTGAAGACGTTTGAATTGCTGCCGCACGTGTGCATTATGAGACCGTTACGAAGCAGGTCGTGCTTCAACGCGAGCATCCTTTCCCTTGCCAGCGGCATACCATCCTCGGCAAGTTCGATACCTATCATGAAGCCCCTTCCCCGGACATCTGAAATAAGCGGCGATTCCATGCTGGAGAACGTTTCCAATAGCTCCCTACCCTTGGTTGTTACCCGGCCCAGATGCAGGGGGATCTCCTTGAGCATTTCAATCCCCGCCGCAAGCGCAAGAGGGTTGCCGCGAAATGTGCCCATGTGGAAGGGCGTTGGCAACTGCCTGTCGAGATCGTTTCTGTAGTATACCATGGAAACCGGAACGCCACCACCAATGGATTTGCCGATGCATACCACATCGGGCTGGACATTTTCGTGCTCGAAAGCCCACATCTTCCCAGTTCTACCCATTCCGGACTGTATTTCGTCGACTATCATCAGCATACCATGGTCGTCGCAAAAGTCCCTCAAGAGCTTCAGGAAGCCAGGAGGCGGGACGATGTAGCCACCCTCTCCCTGAATCGGTTCAACAATTAGCGAATCCGGCTTTTCTCCTTCATTCGAGGAGGAAAAGGCGCCTTCCAGTCTTTCATGAACCGTCGAAAGATCTGCTCCCTCCCCGTTTTGAGATGGATACGGAATATGTGTTGTCTTGAACCCGGGGCTTAACACAGTTTTCCTGTAATCCTTTCCGGTAGTTACTGAAATTATCCCCCCCGAGGTACCATGGTATGCACCATCAAACGCAATGACGGGAACGTTCCTCCCTGAGATCACGTGCGCAAGATTTACGGCAGTCTCGCATGCATCCGCTCCGCTGATGCCAAACACTGTCTTGTAGTCCCTCATTCCCGAAGAGAAACTGTTTACAAGCCGCCTGAGGAATTCAATCCTTACTTCTGTCGGAATCTCCATTGAATGCCATACAGTTTCAAGCTGCTCTGTTATGGCCTTCCTGATTACCTTGGAATATCCAAGGTTGAGCACTGAAACGCCCGCGAACCAGTCTATGTAGAGATTTCCATCCACGTCCTCGATAATGGAGCCACTGGCCGACTTAATCGCAATTGGGAATGAGTGGGGATAGGTGACGGTTTCGGTCTCCATCTCGCGTTGTTCTTGGAGTAGCCTCCTGCTTTTCTCGCCTGGAATGCTGGTGATAATCCTTGGCACATCAGCGAAATCTATCCGTTCGAGCCCGGTGTTAGCCAGCCCTGAAACCCCATCCATGTTATTTCACGTTTAATATAAACAAACTGTCGTACTTGGTCCAGAATTCAATTTACGCAAAATTATTACTTCATCACTCGATGATCTGCGAAGAAAATATGCTATTTAGGCTAAAATAGAAAAATTTATTTCCTATTGACTAAATCACTGTGCCGGTAGTTCACTTGGACGCATTTGACGTACGTATTTTGAAGACTGTTGAAACGGATGCTGAGCTCCAGCTGAAGGAAATAGGAAAGAAAGTTGGCATATTCTCACCTTCCGCAATAAGCAAGAGATTGAAGTCCCTGAAGCATGGTGGTTATATCAAGAGGGTCACTGCGAAGCTTGACTATTCAAAACTTGGCTTCAACTTCATGACCATCACATTCGTCAGGGCGAAATACAGCAAGAACTACAACAATCTCATAGCCCACAAGCTTCAGAAACTGCCAGGTGTGGTGTCTCTCTACTTTCTGCTCGGCGATATCGACTTTATCATGGTAACAGTCAACAGGAGCAAAGAAGAATATGAAAAAACACTCGACATACTGATGGCCATCGACGGCATAGAGAGAAGCGATACCAGGGTGGTGCTGCAGACCTTCTCAGAAATGGATTTCCGTAACGTCGACATTGTTTCTCAGCGTTAGTATCAAACGAGGAAGTGATTCAGACTTTCACAGTCTCCGCGTCCTGAATTAGACTAAATATTATGAGAGGATTCTATCGACAGAATAGAGGGGATTTCA
>DAHXLZ010000119.1 GCA_027365715.1 Methanomassiliicoccales archaeon
TTTGATATAACCCTCTCGCCAAGAGCCACTCTGATGTCTGTGTGCCTTCTGTACTTCTCCAGTCCCTCCATATTTTCAGGATGGATTGGCTCTTCAGCGAACAGCGGATTAAATGGTTCAAGCGCCTTTGCGATCCTTATCGCCGAATTCGGATTGAATCGACCGTGATGTTCGATCATCAGATCGACATTATCCCCTGCCGCGTTTCTGACAGCTTCAAGGCGTGCGACAGCCATGCGTATCCCTTCTTCATCTATCCAGTCGAAATACGGGCCGAAAATGTCAAATTTCAGACCTGTGTAACCGCGTTTTACAGTCTGTTTCGCACTCTTTGCCCACTCTTCGGGTGTAACGCAGTTGCTGTACCACCCGTTGGCATAAACACGGACGCTGTCCCTGAATTTTCCGCCCGTGAGTTTGTGGATCGGTGCACCAAGACTCTTGCCGATTATGTCCCAGCATGCAATGTCGAATGCACTGAGTGCCGTAGTGCTCTCAAATGATTCTGAAAGGTAGAAGTCATTTCTGTACCAGTCCCACCTGTTTCGTTCGACATCGAACGGATCCCTCCCTTTATACAGCCTTCCAACCTCGTTCAGAGAGGCGACTACCGGCTGTACCCTGAGCGTCGGCACTGCCTCGCCGTAGCCGACGACGCCATCCGATGTAGTGAGTTTGAGTATAATCGCCGATGATGCCCAGGTCTGTCCCTTTGCAACTTCCTTTCCGAGCTGATAAATTTCAAAATCGGTTATTCGCATAGGCTGTTATAGCCGTATGATAATAAAGTGTTTTGGAAAACAAAAAGTCCCGGTGGCATTTTCGCGTCCTTTCTCTCAATTACTGCAGGTTCAGATGTGCACTCATTGCATGCAAAGTCATATTTCCTCTCACGGCAGCCACCACGTCTAAGATTCCACAGCCTTCCTGCTGTCAACAGCGTCACGCAGTATGCTTAGAATGTCCCTGAGCATTGCCTGGGCCGTGCTGGCGCCTCCAGCACCGGCACCAGTGAGTGTAACAGGGCCTGCAAACTCAGTATAGTAGGTAAGGGCGTTGAGAGATCCCTGGACATTCAGAACGTCTTCCACTTCGATCTCTTCCGGCTTGACAATTGCCTTTTCGGTTACAGATCCGATAAGTCTTATGACTTTGCCGTGCCTCCTGGCAGCATCTGTGTCCGCTGCAGTCAGGCCGCCGATGCCTGTAATGCCGACATCACTCAGGTTAATCTCTCGGCCCATCACCCAGTTGGCAAGAATTACCAGCTTTGCCGCCGTATCAAAACCCCTGATATCGTTTGAAGGATCTGCCTCAGCATATCCCAGCTTCCCGGCTTCATCGAGAACAGATTGAATCGATTTGCCTTTTTCCATCCCGGTAAGCACAAAATTGGTCGTGCCGTTAAGCACCCCTCTCAACGAAGTGATTTTCTGCGGATAAAGGCAATCCCTTCCGAAATCCAGAAATGGTGTTCCGCCTCCCACTGTTGCGCCGAATTTGAGGCGGGTGCCGTGTTTTCTGGAAAGCTCCAGCAATTCAACCATGTGCAATGCCATTGCCCCCTTGCTCGCGGTGACGTAATGCATATGATTTTGCATGGCGCTGCGAATGCATTGATTGGTTGGTTCACCGTCAGCATAATTTGTAGGCATGCAGTCGATTACGATGTCGGCTTCAGAGTTTCTGACGAGTTCCAGCGCAGTCCCACCGCCAACATAGCCATCTTTTGAACAAAGTTTGTCTGCCTGTTTTGCCTCCAGCACCTCAGTCAAACTCAGACCCGACTGCGAATATAAAAAGCCCTTTGAGTCGGCAATGCCGGCAATTTCAAGGATTCCGCGCGGAAGCATGCCTGCTGCTTCCTGACGATGCAGGAGCGAGAGCAGCGACGTGCCAACTTCACCTAATCCAAGTATAACAAATTTCAGCGGGAACACCCCTCTATTCAAATAGTGCCAATCAAGGCAGAGAGTTCTTCAATAGTAGTGACTGGAGATGTTGTGAATTCAGTGTCTGAGTCTATGTCCTTGAGACCGTTTCCCGTGGCTACACAGACGACGGTCTCACCCTTCTTGATCGTGCCATTCGCCACAACCTTTCTGACAGCAGCCACTGTGGATGCACTTGCAAGCTCTATCAGTATTCCTTCCGTCTCAGAGAGGAGTTTTCTCGCACTCCTTATTTCACCATCGGTGACAGAAACCGCCGTGCCGCCCGATTCACGGATTGCCGCGAGTGCCCTCTTCCAGTTGGCCGGCTTACCAATCCTAATGGCAGTGGCATCCGTTTCGGGAGTGTTGACAAATTCCACCGTGCTGCTATTCTTCTCAAAAGCATGTACAATTGGCGATGCACCTGATGCCTGGACACCAATCATCCTCGGCAGTGAAGAAATAACACCCATCCGCCTGAACTCGTTGAAACCCCTCCAGTAAGATGATATGTTGCCGCCATTACCAACTGGTATCACGAGCCAGTCCGGAGCAGATGAAAGCTGGTCGCATACCTCGAACGCGCCCGTCTTCTGTCCCTCGATTCTGAAAGGATTAATCGAGTTCATTATCGCGACGCCGCTGATAACCGATGCCTGCTTGACAAGTTCGAGTGCCCTGTCGAAATTTCCGTTGACCTCTGCGATAGTTGCGCCGTAGGCGGCGCACTGTCTCAGCTTCACCCTTGCAACCTTTCCCTTTGGCACAAGCACAACGGAAGGTATTTTTGCCTTCGCGCAGTACGCGGCCATTGAAGATGCAGTATTGCCTGTTGAAGCGCATACTGCCACTTTTGTACCATAAGCCTTTGCGGCCGTAAGAGCAACACTCATGCCGCGGTCCTTGAATGAGCCTGTTGGATTCTTTCCTTCATTCTTTATGAAAAGTTCATCTACACCAATCGCGCCTGCAATACCCTCTGAATAGTGCAACGGCGTACCGCCTTCAGAAAGAGAAACTATCCCGCCTTCCTCAATTTGCGGGAGCATCGCGGCATAACGCCACATGGTGAAATCCTGCGGAGGTGGAAGAAGGCTTCCCACACTCACACCCTTTTCGGCGACCCATTCAAGAAGGTCGCCGCACGATTTGCAGCTCAGATCGGGCATTAAATCTGATTCAAAGCCCGCAGAGCAGCCGACACATCTGAACTTCGTTAAATCACCCGGACCCATGGGCTGAAACATTTCAGGACTTTAAAGATTGGTAATTGAAAGTAATCAGATAGAGCCTGATCCCGGCGTCAACGGATCGGCGCTTCAGCTGTGTGTGGGCCAAAAAATGAAGAACAGAGCACGCTCCTGCCGTGCAGACACACGCCTGTTAAAGCTATGCCGTAAACCAGCACAAATCGAGTAATCAACTTTGAACTGCTTGAAATGAGAAAAGACATTTTGACCGTCCATCGTCATAGACGCTCGAATTTACTGAATCTATCGGGAGAAATCCTTGCTGAGACTGCAACGCGACCTGTACACGGGCGCGATCTCGTGCATGAACTGAAACTCTGCATTAAATTCCGGCAGGAGCCACCACGAGTCGAAGACTGCGGCTGCGTGTTCAATTATTAATAATCAGGATACATTTGTCCATGGCATGGTGTGCAAATATGGTCAAACTGACATGGTTGGGGCATTCGGCATTTCTGCTTGAAGGGAATAACAGGATACTGTTCGATCCATTCATATCTGGTAACCCTGTCGCAAAGGCAAAACCTTCTGAGATTAAGGCAGATGTTATTTGCGTCTCACACGGTCATGGTGACCATGTGGGCGATTCTGTCGAAATCGCAAAGCAGAACAGGATACCGATTGCTGCGGTATATGAGCTGGCAGTGAGATTCGACTCCAGGGGAGCAAAAGTCGAACAGCTGAACATTGGCGGAGGCGTACGCATAGCGGACAGCGAGGTGAGAATGGTGAATGCCATTCACTCGTCAGATGTTTTCGAAGGCGACAATCTGGTTACCGGTGGCACTCCGGCCGGGTTTGTTGTCGACAGTGGCGTTCTGGTTTACCATGCCGGTGATACGGGTTACTTCGGCGACATGAAATGGATAGGTGAATTTTACAGGCCGAAGGTGGCACTTCTTCCGATTGGCGACAGATTTACAATGGGAATCCGGGAGGCTGCGTATGCGGCATCTGTCCTCCAGGCTGAGATTGTGGTGCCGATGCACTACGGCACCTTTCCTGCGATTCAGCAGGATCCTGCAAAATTTGAAGCAGAAGTGAAAAAACTCACTTCAGGGAAGGTAAGGACAAGGGTAATGAAAGTGAACGAGACAATTGAAATCTGAAAGGTTACAGATGAAGGATAACGGGAAGAAGGCCGAGACATCCACGGCTGCAGGCATTGCGAAAGCAATAGCTGACACTGCTTATGGCGCATATGAAAAGAGGCTGCTCACTGAGGTGAGACTTTATCCAACTCCGGGTCACGTTGCAGTTATCATGGATGGCAACAGGAGATATGCTCGTGAAATGGAACTGATGCCCGGCGAGGGTCATGAAAAGGGTAAGAACAAGCTCGAGCAGATGCTGGACTGGTGCCTTCTTCTGGACATCAAGGTACTCACGGTTTACGCATTTTCAACAGAAAACATGAATCGTAACAGCGAAGAGGTGGAAACGCTGATGCGCATGTTTGAGGAAAATTTCAGAAAGGTGGGTGATGACGAGAGGGTGCATAAACACAGGATCAGGATCAAGGCCATAGGTCAGATTGAGATTTTGCCAGACTCCGTGCAGAAGGCTATTAAATACGCCGAAGACAGGACCAGGAACTATACTGATTACACATACAACATAGCCGTGGCGTACGGAAGCAGGCAGGAAATGCTTTCGGCAATAAGGAAAATAGCCAGTGGCGCAAAGAGCGGTGAGATAAGAGTCGAAGAAATAGATGAGAAGCTTGTTTCCAGATATCTGTACACAGATGGTATGCCGGACCCGGATCTCGTACTCAGGACTTCCGGTGAAGAACGCATTTCCAACTTTCTGCTCTGGCAGACGGCATACAGTGAGCTTTACTTCAGCGATGTCTACTGGCCCACTTTCAGCTTCCTTGACTTCCTGCGCGCCATCCGATCATTTCAGCTTAGAAAGAGACGCTTCGGCGAGTGATTATTTTTCCCCTGCAATGATTTCCTTGAGCCTTGAACCGTAGAAAAGGTACTCCTGAGCGTAACCGGCAAACCTTCCAAAATGAGTTGCTGCCCATTCCCTGACCTTCTGCTCGGATATGTTCGTGCCTTTGAAATAAAGCATTTCAACACCTCTCTTCACCCATCTGTCGACAGGAAATGCCTCCAGTTTATCCATTGAGAAAAGCAGAACACAATCTGCTACCTTCGGTCCCACACCATAAAATGAGAGGAGTCTCTCAAAAGCATCTTCATATGACAGGCGCCTGTAAGATGTGAGCTGTATCTTCTCATCCCTTACCTTGCGGGCGGCCGCTACGATGTATTTAGACCTGAAACCGAGTTTAAGTTTCCTCAGCTCCAGTTCATCGGCATCTGCGAGAACATCCACACTCGGGAAGGTGTGAAAAACATTACCATCGAATATTATCTCGTCGCCGTAATGACTGGAGAGCCTCTCCACATCCCCTTTTATTCTGGGTATGTTGGAGTTTATCGAGCACAGGTATGATATCAGGCATTCCCACGGATCCTGCCTGATTAACCTCAAACCATAATGTCTTCTGACCGCTTCACTTATGTATCTGTCGGAAGAAATCTCAGCGAGTATCTGATTCACATCATCGCTGAATCTGAACATTTCTCCCAGAACCTTCAGTGTGCCTGGCCCGTCGGTATACGGGAAGAGCGTCGCAAAAATGGCACTTCCTCTCTGTCTGATTCTGAGTATGTTTCTGCCAGCAACACAATAATATTGACCATTTCTCCGGGTCCATCTGAATGCCTGCCCGCATTCTGCACTCTGTTCGAGACTGAATGGCTGGGAGATGTCGATTCTGACTTCATTTACGGCTCCCTCAAAAACTCGAGGACTGATTTTACCCGAGGCCGAATGCCTGCTCATCTGCAAGTCCATGCTACGGGCAATAAATAAAGCGAATGGCAGTCACCCGATTCACACGTCAGTTTAAATCATAGATGTCATGTCTATATGACGGATGGAAAAAGGAGGATGAAATGGCAATGAATAAGGTTTTCGTGATTGGCAGCTCTATGTCGAAATTCGGTAGAATGCAGGAAAGTGGAAGGGAGTCGCTTGCAAGAGTTTCGATGCGCGCCATAATTGACGCCGGCATTGAACCGAAGGACATAAAGTCCACATTCTATTCCAATGCCTTTGGCATAACAGAAAAACAGGCACACGTCGGGCCACTTATCAACACCGCCATCGGGATTCCGGGCGTGCCGTCTGTTACAGTCGAAAGCGCATGCTCCAGCTCAAGCGCGGCATTGCACGAAGCATTCATACATGTGGCGGCCGGTTACGACGATTTGTGCCTCGTAGCCGGAAGTGAGAAGCTGAGCCACCTTGATACACTTTCAGCGACGACCTATTTCGCCATGGGTTCAGACTTTGCATTTGAAGCTGCCAACGGCGTCACCTTTCCCGGACTGTATGCAAGCATGGCAATTTCACACATGAAGAAATATGGAACAACCCGGGAGATGATGGGCAGTGTTGCCATAAAGAATCATGAAAACGCAACGAAAAATCCGATGGCTCATTTCCAGAAGAAAATTTCGATGGAAGCGTATATGGAGTCTGCCACTGTTGCATACCCGTTTCACCTTTACGACTGCTGCCCCTTTTCTGATGGTTCGTCAGCAGTTATCATTGCTTCGGAGGAAAAAGCAAGGGAGATGAAAGACGAACTCGTTGAAATTGTCGCGAGTGAGCGTGGAGGAAGCATCGCTACGCTCCAGGACAGACCGGATATCACTTCAATAACCGGTGCAGCTGACGCTGCCAACAGAGCATTCAGACGTTCCGGAATCGAACCTCATGATGTGGATGTTGCTGAGGTCCATGATTGCTTTACGATAGCCGAAATTATTGCAACCGAAGACATTGGATTGTTCAGAAAGGGGGAAGGAGGCAAAGCGGCTCAGGAAGGACAGACGGCTATCGGGGGGAAGGTTGCCATAAATCCTTCAGGAGGGCTGAAAGCCAAGGGGCATCCTGTCAGCGCCACCGGTGTGGCACAGATACATGAGCTCTATGAACAGCTTACTGGCAGGGCGGAGGGAAGACAGGTAAGTGGTGCCGGCATCGGTCTTGCGCACAACGTCGGAGCGACTGGCGGTTCATGCACTGTCCACTTAATGAGGAGGGTGAGGTGAGATATTGTCATTGTCATACATAGGACAGTTAACTGCAGACGTTGAGGGGGGCAAGCTCACCGGATATTCATGCTCGAAATGCGGCACGAAAGGTGTCACATTTGCGGTTGCCTGCCCGGCATGCGGCTCGGGAGAGCTTGTACCATTCACTTTTACCGGCAACGGGACTGTTCGAACGTTTACAATTCTTACAGTTCCATCAGAGCAGTTTGTCAATGATGCCCCGTACACCTATGTTGTTGTTGACCTTGATGAGGCATGCGGCGTCTCGGGTTGGATGCCGGACGTGCATTCACAGAACGAGATTGCTGCCGGAGACAGGGTGCGCTTCACAAAGAGTTACAAACGCGGAATCGTCTTTGAGAGAGTCGGGGGTAGTGATGCAACAACATCGGCATCCGGGACAAGAACCGAATGAATCAGATGCCCCGCACTGCGGTTGAGAATTGTCGATAATGCCCGGCGCTACGATATTCTTTCGCATGCAGAGAAATCGATTCGAAAGGAATATTCGTCTTCAGGATTTATAAATATTAATAGCCACCAAAGCATTGTGCCCACCGCAGAGGTGATGATATGCTTTTTGTGAAAAAGATAGGGATAATCGGAGCCGGGACGATGGGATCTGCCATTGCCGAGGTCATGTCATTCAACGGCATCGAAGTTGTCCTGAAGGATGTATCCGATGAACTTGTTCAGAGGGGATTGAAGAATATTGAGCGCATAATGGCAGGACTTGTCTCTTATCATCTGAAGAGGGCTCCGGAACAGATCAGGAAGATCGAAGAACTGGGCGTCGTGCTCACAGAAGAGCAGAAAAAGAGCATTCTGGAAACACTCAAGCCGAAATACACAGAAAGAAATCTCAAAGAAGTGACGGCCAGGGTCAGA
>DAHXLZ010000131.1 GCA_027365715.1 Methanomassiliicoccales archaeon
AATGCAAATGAAGGCGCTGAGGACTGTCATTCATGCGGCGGAAGAAGAATGAGCGCAATGAAAGTGGGGCAGAGCGATTTTGTTATGGGTATTGCTGCTTCCGGAAAAGCACCTTTCGTAATTGGCGCATTGAAGCGTGCAAGGGAGAGAGGGGCAACCACCGGTGCACTGGTAAATGTGAGCAATGCTGCAATCTCTGAATATGCAGATTATTTGATAACACTGCTGGTCGGACCGGAAGTAATTGCAGGTTCATCACGAATGAAGGCGGGGACGGCTGAAAAACTTGTCCTGAACATGATTTCGACTGCCGTCTTCGTGAAACTCGGCAGGGTATATGACAACATGATGGTAGAACTCAAGCCTCATAACGGGAAGATGAAGGAGCGGTCAATCCACATTCTTTCAGCCATCACAGAGGCAGACTGCAGCCTATCAAAGAAAATTCTGGAAAGTGCCGGATGGGACATAAAAACTTCAGCCGTAATGGTGTTGAAGGATGTTGGGCGTGCAGAAGCAGAGAAGAGGCTTTTCAGGACTAAAGGCAATCTTCGTAATGCACTCCGCTGAAAATGCGTGAGATGAAGGCTCACGCAATCGGAACGAGTTTGAATTTTTTGAACGGGCGTACCATTCTTACGAGATCCCTGTCCTCCTCGAGAACAGTTGCGACGACATTAATCCGCTCATCCGCCGGCATTCGCTCAAACCAGACATTGAGCTCACATGAATTTTTCAGATTGTTGTTGCCGTCCCTGTATTTTTCATTATCAACTGTTACAGAAAATTCTCTGCGGGCGGTGCAGTTGCGTGGGGGAACCATCCTGTGAATCTCTTCTGGAGGGAATCTGTAGGTGTGGCGAAGCGAGAGCATCGTGCCGGGTTTCGAAGTGAGCTGAGTTCCATACAGCAAATGCCTTTCACCCTCAGTTGCATCAGGTGCCGGAAAAGTTCTGATCCTTACATAATCCCTTGAACCGATTTCGGCTATTGCGTCAAGATCCTTGTCCGGCGCCATTGGATCGCCAATGAGCACTGAGTCGATGCCGGGCACAGCAAAGAGTTCTTCCGCAGCCCTCTCCGGTGACATATATCTCTGTGATTCCACCGTGACACGAGTGTGCAGTTCTGAGGAATGAACGAATGCATACAGCGGTATTCCATGGCGTGAATATGCAGACGCCTGTTGCTTCAGGAAGTCAAACGATATGCCCGATTCAAAACGTGGATAGTAATTGAAACTTGCCTGAAGGTTTCTGACATCGGCCCCGCAGGCTACCATTTCACCGATATCAGAATCGAAATAATGACAGCCATTAAGCTCGATCTTCAGGCCAGCGCTGTTATGAGTGATTTCGGCAGCCTGCCTGTTAGAGAAGCCGTCATCCAGACGAAGCCCGGTGACTCCGGCGTCACGGAAAGGAGAAAGATCTTCCAGCGTTGCCTTGAATATTGTAAGAGCCCTCGGCGAAATGTCTGTTACTATTTCCATTCCCAGTTCTTTCACTTTCCTTGCGACAATTGGCATTTCGGCGCCTACCCTGGATGGGTCCGAACCTGGCCTCTGCATGCTTGTGAATATTCTTTTGAATCCCTTGCTCGAAGCCCTTTCCAGATAGCGAAGATTGTCTTCGACGCTGTATTCCATTCCTGTGAATATCGATATGCCGGTTGTGCGCATTGCCTTCACCCCTCCATTTTTCTGACTAATGCCCTGAGTTCGTGTGACCCGTCAGCCCTGGTGGTTTCAAAATAATAAATCAGCTCATCACCGAACTTTACCGGGTCGACATACCTCACGGATCGGCCACCCTCACCGAGAACGGATGGAGCATCAATGGAGAGTCTGGTGAAATTCCGGAGATCTGATGTTATTGCCACTCCGCACTTCTCTTCATAATTTTCCTCTATGCTTGCAGAGCCGTCGTAAAATGAGACAAAACCCCAGCTTGTCCTTACAATAGAGCTTATACGCGTGGTGCTCGAATCCCATCCCCATCCAAGGCCAATTACCTCTCCTGCCCAGTTGAATTTTATACCGTCGCTGCTTATAGCAAGACCGCTGTTGGAAGTTGTCAAACCAGTGGCGAACGCATCTGCTGTCGCATGCAGACGGCTTGAATGTGCTGAAGGAAGAGGAGCAAAACTGACATACATAAGATAGTAATTGCCGAGCCTGAGGACCCACGGATCCTTTACTCCGCTCGCGCCAGCAGCATCGGCCGACAGTACATTCCTTCTTGTTGAAAGGTTGAACTCTCTTACGGACGGTGCCTCCATCATATCTATCTGCCAGACATTGGTTTGAGAGTTGACGTAACTGAAGTATAACCTGAAACCACCGTCAACGGGAACAAGACAACTCCGCTCAATAGAAGGAGAGTTCCCAAGTGCACTTTTCTCTATTTCGAATTCATCACTGAAGTGTATCCCGTCGGTGCTTCTGGCAACTCTGTTTATTACACCTCTTCCTTCTCCCCTTGGCCTTCGTATCCGGTAGGTGAGATAGACATCCTTGCCATAAACAACTGCCGATGGCGCTCCGGCCCAGTATCCGGGCGAATTTTTCTCTGGACTTCTGACGACAACGGACTCTGCGATGTCAAAACCTGGCATAAATTCTATGTCTCTGGAACTGTGCTGTTTCATATCACGTCAAACCTGCGATAATGCCATGGATAATTAATCTTGTGCCCGGTTAACTGCTTCCCGGAATGCATCACACATTACCTGTGCTGTAATTCTGTTTGAGGCGACGAACACATATTGCAGCAGGCAATGAAAAATGAAATACAGAACAGCAGGGGGGATTCAGCAGTTACAGTAAAATATCAAATACTGTTGTGAAATATTGCTATAAGTTATGGAGAAACTTTACACACTCAGGGATGCCTGCAGGATATTGCAGGTTCATCCAACTACATTGAGGATGTGGGACAGGGAGGGCAAGATCAGATGTGTGAGAATGCTGAACAATTTTAGAAGAGTACCTGAGAGTGAGATTAACAGAATTCTAGGAATACAGAACGGAAGGGCTTCGTACATCTATGCAAGAGTTTCCTCAAGCGGGCAGAAGGAGGACCTTGAGAGGCAGATAAATCGACTGAAATCCGTTTCTCCAGAGTCAGAGGTCTTTTCCGACGTACGCAGTGGCATGAGGTTCAACAGGAAAGGATTCATGAGTCTTCTTGAACTCATAGAGAAGGATAAGGTATCCACGGTATACATAACACACAAGGATCGCATTGCAAGATTCGGCTTTGATCTGGTGGAGCGGATATGCATGATTCACGGCACGGAGATAGTTGAGGCAGATGGAGAGGAGATATTTTCTGCAAATGAGGAACTCACCAAAGACCTCATATCCATAATCACATCATTCTCCGCCAGGCTATACGGATTGAGATCGCATAAGATGAAAAGCATACTTGAAGTGGTTAGATCATGACGCATCCCTGGAGATCATCCGGTTCAAAGAGAACAGTATGGTGGCATTACGAACCATCTGACCGCATACTCCGGTATCTTGACGACATGAGGGATGCAATAAGGTTCGGGACGGCGAAAGCATACATCCGCTGGAAGAGTTCCGGTAGAATCCCCTCTCCCATAGATCTGAGGAAAGAGATGAAGGGATGGTTTGATTCCAGGTATGACTACGCGAAGCACCACATCAATCCGGTGTGCAGATCATCTGTTGCCATACTCCGCTCATTCAGGAAGAACAGGAGGAATAAGGCATTCCCTGAAATCAGGAAGCTCTCAATGAGGCTTGATTCAGAACTGGTGAAGATCATGGACAGTACAATCAGGATCACCATCAGGCCGGGTAAATATGAATTCATACCCGTAAACAACAGGAATAAAAAATGGGCAGATTATTCAGGATACAAAATCTCAGAGGTGCTCATAACAGACAGCATCGTTTCCATATCCTTCACCGTTCCAGATGAAAAACTCCATGGGGACAGGATCATCGGTGCCGATTTGAACTTCAGCACCGTTGATCTCACAGCCATCACTCCTGCAGATAATCAGATTACCCATGTGGAGACAATACCTGTGAAAAACATTGCAGAGATACAGAACGACTTCTCAAGGAGGAGGCAGAAACTGCAGAAACACGTGAGGAACCCTGCTAAACGGAACAGGAAGCTAAAAGAGAACAGGGGGAGGCAGAGGAACAGGATAAGGGATGCAATGCATAAGGCATCAGCGAAACTGGCCGGTACTAACCCGGATGCATCTTTTGTATTCGAAAATCTAAAGGGGATAAGGAAGAGTGGTGAAAACAAGGGAAAGAAATTCAGGACATACCTGAACAGATGGCCATATTCACAATTCCAGAAAATGGTGGAGTATAAATCCAAGAACAGGACGATATATGTGAATCCACGAGGGACCTCATCAGAGTGTCCCGTATGCGGTGGGAAATTAAAGCACCCTGCGTGGAAGATATC
>DAHXLZ010000132.1 GCA_027365715.1 Methanomassiliicoccales archaeon
AGCCCGGGATGCGGACTCACCTGCCCTGACAGGCAATGTTCCTATGCCTCTTCCGCTGTCGAAGGCCAGTTGATCTATATGCTTTCCCAGAAGCACGGACATTACACCCAAACCGTAGGGAATGCCGACCAGAAGCGCAGAAGAGCTGAATGAGCCGGTGATGGCATAATATCCGCCTGCCACCATGAGCGGACCCCATACAACAAATGAGGCGATTTCACCCAGGCCAATTGCCTTGAGGGATGTGGAGGAGACATCATACATGAAGAGAATTGCTGCCCCTGCGGCAGCAAGCAGGATGATATCAACTCCCCGCAGCAGTGTGAAGTAACCTCCAATAATTGCCAGGACAGCCAGTATGGAGACGATTGTCACCTTCATCTCCCATTCAGTCACAATATTGTCTGCCAGGGGGTGCAGTGTGTATCTGCGTCTCGGCGAATCGGGAGTATCGTGCCCGTACCTGTAGCCGAAGTAGTCGTTCAGCAGGTTGCTCTCCACATGCAGAAAAACGAACGAAACAACAATCAGCACAAAGTTGACCGTATTAAACGAATTGAAAATCGCGGCGAGCAAACCGCTTAACAGGGCTGCCTGAAAGGATATAACAAGTATGATGCTCCTGGCAGAGTAGAGCATCCTGGTGATGAAATCCTGGCTGTACCGGCTCTCATCCTTCTTGTAAAACCCCCTGAAGGCACCTACCCATGAGATGAACATGTGCTTGTTTACCGTTTTTCCGCCTCCGCCCGTTGCCGATCCACATTCCTTATGCTGCAGCGTCGATGTCCGGCCCCCATCATAAGTATATGACTTAAGCGTTAATCAAACTAGCACCGTATTACTTCAAAACTGAAAGGAAAATGGGCTGGCTCCCGTTGTCACTCTGATCAGACATGCAACTTACTGATGTGCCAAAATGTTCGGGTATGGCACATGGCCGCTGATGGGGCATATGCAATTAATGCTGAATCGGGTTGCGGAAGGGAAGCCACAAGACATGCCCTGCACCTCAGGCAGGTGTGGTGGAAATTCAGCATGAAAAATTGCTATAAGGCGGTGGGAATGTTTGGCGAGTTTCTCAAAACTGTCACCCGAAAAGCAATAGGCTTTTGTATCGTTGGCATAATTCAAAGCACGCTAACATGAGTACCGTCCATAGAGACTTCGAACATAACCCGCCCCGATCGATAGGATTCTCCCTTGACTACATGGACAAGACTGTTGATCCTCATGAGGATTTTTTCAGTTATGCGGTTGGTAAATGGCTGAAGTCGAATCCCGTCCCGCCGGACAAATCCCGCTGGGCTGCTTTCAATGAGCTTTACGACAGAAACCTTCTCCTTCTGAAGTCGATACTCGAGGAGGCGGCAGAGGATACCTCTGCGCCTGCAGGGTCCCCCAGACGTCTTATCGGTGATTTATACAAATCAGCCATGAACACAAAGCGAATTCAGGAGTTGCGTTTTGAGCCGGTACTTCCCATCCTGCACAAGATCGACAAGCTGGAGCGCGGAGACGACATAGTGCGTTTTCTTGGCGAGATGCAAACCAGCGGAGTACAGGCACTCTTTTCCTCCTATTCGGACGCGGACAAGAAGAACAGCGAAATTTATGCTTTCTATCTCGACCAGGGCGGCCTGTCTCTGCCCGACAGGGACTACTATCTTTCAGGTGACTTCGCTCGACTCAGGGAATCATATCTTGCTCATTTGGAACGAATGTTCATACTCGCAGGCGAATCGGAGCCGAACGGCAGGAATATGGCTAAAACTGTCCTGAGAATGGAAACTGAATTGGCAAAAGCCAGCCGTTCGCGCACCGAACTGAGGGACAACGAAAAGAATTACAACAGGATGCCTGTCAGTGAGCTTGACAAGAGTTTTCCATCACTGTCGCTGCCCTTGTTCCTGAGCGTTGCCTCAGTATCCGTTTCAGACTACGTTGTCATCGGGCAGCCTGAGTTTTTCAGTCGTCTGGATGGCATGCTTTCAAACGAACCTATCGAAAATGTCCGGACATACCTGCGATGGGTCGTGCTGCATGGTTTTGCTCCCTTTCTCCACTCAGAGGTGGATGCTGAAGATTTCAGTTTCTTCCACAAGGAGCTGCAGGGGCAGGAAGAACCCGAAGCGAGGTGGAAGCGCACCACCAAAATAATTGATGCTCTGCTCGGTGAAGCGCTTGGCGCCCTGTATGTGGAAAGGCACTTTCCCCCTGAAGCAAAGGAAAGGGCGGGCAAGATGATAGATGACATCCGGGAAGTCTTCAAGGGCAGGCTTGCAAGCCTCCCATGGATGACCGAATCAACAAGGAAGCTGGCGCTCGAAAAGTTCGCAAAATTCAATACCAAAATCGGGTATCCAGACAAGTTTCGCGATTACAGCTCAATAAAGACAGACCCGCAGGATCTTGTTGGAAATGTGGTCAGGTGTGCGGCGTTTGAATCGCTGCGGCAGGCGAAAAGGGTTGGCCAGAAGGTAGATCGCAGCGAGTGGCTTATGTCACCCCCCACTGTAAATGCATACTTCAATCCGGTTGAGAACACGATCAATTTCCCGGCAGGGATACTTCAGCCGCCGTTTTTCGACATGACCCAGGATGATGCAGTCAACTACGGCGGGATAGGCATGGTCATCGGCCATGAGATAACTCATGGCTACGATGATCAGGGAAGGAAATTCGATGCAGACGGAAACCTCCACGACTGGTGGACAAAGGAGGATGCAGATGAATTTCAGAAGAGAGCGAAGGCCGTCGTTGACATGTACAATGCCCTCGAGCCGCTGCCCGGTTCACATGTGAACGGAGAATTGACTCTTGGAGAGAATATAGCAGATTTTGGTGGGCTGTCGCTAGCGTATGAAGCTCTTCAAAGACGCCTATCAAAAGAACCTGCCAAGCGTAAGGACATAGACGGATTGACACCCGAACAGCGTTTGTTTCTTTCATACGGACAGATTTGGAGGGAGAACGTACGGGAACAGGAAGTCCGGAGGCTTCTGACGATCGACCCTCATTCGCCTGGACGTTACCGTGCAATCATGCCTGCTGTCAATCACCCCGGCTTTGATTTGGCATTTCCGCAAAACAACGGGCAGAAGGAAAGGAAACAAAAAGTTGCTGTCTGGTAGATTCTGAAGCATCGGCTTGCCGCGTGCCTCCTGTCCTGGTTTTCCCGGGGGAATAAGCAAGCTTTGCCTTACACGCAATCGTCAGATCATGAGGTCCGGCAGCCTCTCTACCACATCCTCATTCAGGGGGACACTACAACATTTCAAAGCAGCAGCACGCTGCTCAATGCTCTAAAGAGATGATTCTTGACAGAATGTGAGCGAATGGTAATTCGCTTCAAATAGTGCTATTTCCATGAGAACAACGCTGAATTTGTGAGGGCCCCATCGATGAAAAGCTCAGACTCAAAAAGTGAAAGACAGGCGGCAGGGACGAAATCGAAGATGAAAGATGGCATTCACGACTGGCGCATCAAAACGCTCGCAAACGTAAGGCAGATGATCAAGGAGGCCGACCCAGGAGTTACGGAGGAACAGAAGTGGAGGAGACCAAGCAACCCCGATGGCATTCCGGTGTGGTTACACGATGGTATCATATGCACCGGAGAGACATACAAGGAGCATGTCAAGCTGACCTTCGCCAAAGGCGCGTCTCTCAAAGATCCGACAAAGCTGTTCAACGGCAGCATGGGTGGCAACACTACTCGCGCAATCGACATACATCAGGGCGACAGGATAGATGAGACTGCATTCAGGAATCTGATTCGGGAAGCTGTTGCATTCAACATGTCAGGGAAGAAATAATGATGTGCTGATTCACTTGCAACTTGAACCTATCCACTTAATTTTCCTACCTCCTTCCCATCCATCCATCCATCCATCCATGGCTTCTTTCCACACATCATTGAAAGTTGTGCCTCCAATCGTGACGAATGAGTGACTGAAGGAATCGAAAGTGGTGTCAAACCGTCAAAACAAATGTTTGCATTGTGTCGAAATAGGGTGTGCTTTCTGCCCTGTTGTGGTAGATAATCCTGTAATGCAGGCTTTCGAGCAAATCCAGCACATCCTTTTTGTTCCTTTTTCCGTGCACTTCCACGATTATCTTCGGCTTAAACTCAGTTATAGTGCGCATAGCACCGTTCAGGACTGGAATTTCGTAACCCTCGGTGTCAATCTTGAAAACATCAAGCCTTTTCAGGTTGAGGCTGTCCAGGGCAAGGGTCTTGACCTGTGGCATCTCTCCTGAACTATTATCGGCGCCAGCCCCGGCCATCGAAATCCCGTCCGGGACAGCCATCTTGGAATCGACATCCGACAAGCCGCAATTGTACAACTCGAGATTTACGCTGTTGTGTTCGGCGAGCTCTTTTGCGGCATGGTACCTTGAAGGCACTGGTTCGAACGCATAGACGCTGCATCCAAATTTCTTAGCACAATAGACCGCATATTCCCCAACTCCTGCTCCCGCGTCTACAACGACGCTTGATGCTAACAGATCATTTGAGTATTCGGAATATTCGGGCATGACGTTCATATCAAGTGACTTCAGTTGGGGCAGCCCCCATGACGGGGGGATATCAATGCCAAATACTTTCGATGCATACAATCGGTTGATACCAACATAGTACGATCTCCAGATGGTCCTCAGTGTGATGGCAAAACCGACTTGGGCTATGCTCAAAATGCCCAGCTTCGCCTGAGTCAAATGCCAGTTCAAACCCATTCTAAACCAACCTCGATGGCTCTCAGCTCTCTTAAATCCTTTTTGTGATAGTTCGTCCGTTGGCTATGGTATCTCCTTCAGAATGTCCCAGAAGGCATTGTGGAGTATCTGGACAGTGGTGAATCTGGTAACAGCGGCGTGAAGAAGAGATGAGTGAACACACGGTTGAGAGGCAGGGCATCTTAACAGTGAAGGACGGCTTCGCAACGATATTCTTCGAAAGGTATTTCTCTCATCCTCCTGAGAAGATTTGGAAGGCAATTACTGAGCCGGAGCATCTCTCCTCCCCCTGGTATCTTGCAGATGCGCGTATCGACGGCCATCCAGGTGGCACAGTCGACCTGTCATGAGGGGTTTGAGGGTTGCATGTTACAGGGAAAGTGCCGCAATGGGTGCCGCCCCGCCTGTTAGAGCACGAATGGAAAATAGCCCCTGCCAGGGGACTTCCCCATGGCGAGAACACAATCGTGAGATGGGAACTTGACCGCAAGGGTGAAGGAACTCTGCTGAAGCGGAGTCACATCAATTGCTCCGAGAAGACAGTATCAGGTGCAGTCAGGTGGCTCGACCCTGTCCCCGCGTTACATGCATACATCGACCGTATAGGTGCTTACCTTGATTCTATAACCATGCCGGAATTTCCTGAGAGGTTGAGGGAAATGCAGGCGAAATATCATCGACAGACAAGCTGAATCCGGGTTTGGATGTTACTGAACGGCTTGAGAAGACTGAGACAAACCAGGGGTTCTGAGCATGTGGCAGCTCTTTGTGAAGGAGCCGAATGGCATATGCATATCCAGTCTCCACAGGGGCGGAAAGCAGTGTTTCGCCTGACAGCCCAAGCGACAGAATTATTATGAGCATACAACCGCATCGCTGTAAGATGGCATCCAAAGCGGTCATCGACTGGCTGC
>DAHXLZ010000154.1 GCA_027365715.1 Methanomassiliicoccales archaeon
TTTGCCTTGTCGACATCAAGGATAGGCATGCCGAATAACGGGCTTCCCTGTCTTCTTGCAGCAGGGTTCACGACATCATTTGCACCTATAACAAGGACGACATCGGTAAGCTCATCCAGGCACTGAAGAAACTATAGTCGCCTAACGACGGCTGGAAGGCTATTTCGGTTTGCCGGTATGCACTGGCGTGGTTCCTGCGGCATGGGCTGAATGCGAACCAAGGAATTCCAGGCATTCCGCGGCACAGGAATTCAAGACCGCTTCCATCTCACCATCCGTATTCAGAACGGCTGCTCCGGTGTGACCCCCGCTCTTGCCGCCGAATCCGGCCGCGATCCTTTCAAAAAGTGTAACGAGGTTGATCGAAGCGCCAATTCCCGCCGGTCCAGATCTTCCAGTCACCCTGACTGCACCATCAGACTCTGATGCCACAAACGCAACATCGCAGCCTGTCCTGAGAAGTGCTGAAGCGACACTCGATTCGTAGGCGGATGTATGGCTGCAGCATACAATGCAACCTCCCGCCGACCTGAAAACCATTCTCTGCATGCCTTTGAGTATGGCTGTCTGTTCGGAACTATCCATGGGAATCTCGGGCTTCAGCTTTGAAGCTTCAAGCGTGGTGCCTGCAATCTCTAAGAGTGATGCGCATTTCTTGAGTGTAGACGCCTTTCCTCTGCTGAATCTCCCGGTGTCGAAGAGTATGCCCATAATGAGCAATTCAGCCACCTCTCTGGATGGTTCTATGCCCCCTGCTTCCAGTATTTCAACAACTAGCTCAGAGCAAGAAGGTGATTCTACATCAATAAAAGAGGCATCGGCCACGGTCGTGTCTCCAGTCTGGTGGTGATCTATTATGAAAATTTCCCTTCCTTCCAGACCGGGATACTCCACGGCCCTTGCCTCGTTTGTATCAACAAATATCACTCTCCTGGTTTCCGCAGGAAGTTCTGACGATGGCCGTATTGCGTATCGCTCCGCCGTCGCTAAAGCAACCTTGTCGAGTCTGAAAGGCGCCCAGATAGAACTTATCCGGAATGATGCAGAAAGGGCATAAGCCGATGCAAGGCAGTCTATGTCTGCGAGTGGATGCATGGCGAGAACTGAAGGGGTGCCGTCAGCAAGCAATGCAGCCATTGCGGCAGCACTGCGTCCAGATATCACATTCAATTACCTTCATCCTTCTTTGGCCCAAGCTCCCTGTTGAGTTCTTCCTGCAGGGACTGATATCTCTCCCTCAGGTGCTTCTCCTGCCTTTCGACTGTCTTGACTCTGATGTCCAGTGTCTCTTTTTGCTCGGAAAGCTCCTTTACAATACTTTCTCTATCTTTTGCCCTGACCATGAGTGAGCCCAAATTCTTGTAAATTGGAGCATCGGGCTGAAGATCTTTCAGCTCATCTTCAGCCCGCACTACCTCCTTCAGCTGAGCTTCGAGCTGATATCTCTGGCTGGCAAGCACCTGAATTTGCTGTTGCAGTTGCTGGTACTGGTTTATCTGATTCTGTAATTTTGGACTGATGTCATTCATAGTTCCACCTCGTGTTTCTCCATGTAGTTCAACTGGTTGGAGAAACTCAAACCACTCTAAATAATTGCCTGAAATATTACTTCAGTCTATTTTGCTGAGGGAATGGCTGTTTCCGACATTTTGGTGCATCCGTGCCGGATGCAAAACCGCTCTGCTGTCAGGGTGCTCTTTCAGGGGAATCAATTGTCGATCGGTTTTCCGCAACCAAAGGCTGGAAGTCCGGTAGTAACTGTTAGATGACATAATGAGCTGGTTTCCGGAGTGTGGCGATCAGGGGTCATTATTCATTGTGGGATGAAATTTTGAGAACACTGAGTGCAATATTGCACCACCGTATGTATGAGTTGAGTGCCGCCCGAAGAGAATGTATGTCTTCTGCCTCGATGATCAGACACACCTCATCCCCTCTTTCCTGCCAGTGCACTCTGCATCTTCTCATATCATCGGTTTCGGGTCCCAGTGCCCGTTTCAGAAACTCTCCCTGGGCTTTTGGTATGCAAAGCGAGAGAGAGTGCGGGATTTTATTCATTTAGCTATTAGCTGTTTCTTCACGCTGGGCCTGTCTTTGACAAATATTTTTGAACCGCATTTGTCGCATTGAAGGCCCACAGTATTCACTCCGGACCTTATCGGCTCACCACACTTTATGCATTTGTACATTTCACTTTACCTCTTCGCTCACGGTCTCCTTCCTGGATATGGTTATGTCCTTGACCTGCCCCACATAAGCCCTGGCAGCGTACTTGTATCCGCAATGATTGCACAGATAAATCGCGGTTGATTTCCTCTTTACGGCGACTATGCCGCATCTCGGGCACGCGGAGCCTTTCGCGGACTCACGCTCTATTTCGAGTATTCTCGCCCTGATTCGAACCCCGTATCTCGGACCGAATCTGGCAACCGAACCTGATTTCTTTGCTGAATTGGACAGGATAACACCTCATATTTTGCTTCTTATTGACGCGCCAGCTTCTACAGACATTGCTATTGCCTTTTTAACTTCATCGTAGGTGAAATGACCCGAACCGCCTTTCTGCATCGCCCTGATGTCGCCATTTTCGTCTGTGGCAACTGTCAGTCTGGCAGATGAGACTTCCTCTTCTTCAAGTGTTGGGTCGAGGAGCAGCTTGTCACCGATCTTTACGGTCGTGCAGGAAATCGGGACAGATTTGAGCTTCAGCTGAAAATCTTCTCCCTTGCCTGCGTGCTTTGCAGGCACCATTGTATGCCTCAACGCAGCTACAGCCCCTATGGATGCAGCATCGAAGAGATTCCCGTCATAGTCAAGCGGGTATACATCAATGTAGAGTACCCACACTTCTTCGCCGGGCTTGAGGCAAAGCGCTTCGAGATCAATCATCTGGCTCTCCCTGATTCCTCTGTCAATGACCCGGGACAGTTCTATCGCGACCGGAGAAGGTGGTCCAGACTCGAAATGTTCGGATGCCATTGGAATGAGTTCAACATTTGTTGTTAGAACGCCTTTTGCGGGCGTATCGGCGAACGGCTCTCCGACAGCCATCTTTACTCCAACCATTACTTCGGTATTGCCCAGTTTGAGCCTTGCCGATCCCTCCGCGCTCTCCACAGTCCCTGTCTCAATCGAAAGCTCTCTGAATTCGTCGAATCTGCGGCCGTCCGTTCTGGATCCCCTGGAGAGTACATTTGTAATGTGTCCCCTCTTTACATCAGAAAGCGGGTTCCTGGATGTCATGATCAGTTCGCCTCCTCTGCACGTTCATTATCTTCGGTGGCCACAACACTGTACTTCTTCCTCAGGGCCTCCTGTTGAAGACCGTAGATGTGTGTACACCCTCCCTTTGCGAGTTCGATTGCTCTGTCAAATTCGGCCTGTGTCATGTGGCCGTCCATCTGCAGAAGAAGTTAAAAAGGCAATAGCAATGTCTGTAGAAGCTGGCGCGTCAATAAGAAGCAAAATATGAGGTGTTA